>CALVNM010000021.1 GCA_944349735.1 uncultured Clostridia bacterium
CGGTAAGAACGGGAAGCGTTTTATGCGCAGAATGGATAACCGTATCGAAATATAAGGTAGCCGAATCGGGAAGTTTTGAGGAGAACGCGAAGTGCGCTCCGTGGGAAGCGTCCACGATGACGTCCACATGAGACCGCGCGGCGGCCTTTCCGATCTCACCGAGCGGCAAGGTATTGCCGTAATAATCGGGAGAGGTGACAAAAAGGGTCGCGGCTTTACTTAAGCGGAGCGCGCCGGCGAGGTCGCCGCCCGAATAACGATAAGCTTTAGTTCCCGCTCTGCGCAACGCCGAGTATGCCGAGCGGTGGGCGTTGCCGTATACGAGGATATTGCCGTAAGACGCGCGCGCATATATCGCCGCGTGTATAAGGGCGGTTGCTCCCGCCGTGGAATAAACGCTTTTCCCGTTAAAGCCGTAGGCGCGTGAAACAAGTTCCTCCGACTCCGCTATGACCCCTTCGGCAAAAAGCAGGTTGTCCGAATAAGTAAGTTCCGTAACGTCGTATTTCGCCGAAGCGAGCGCGGGATTGAGAATACCCCCGTTATGCGCGGGGGTATGGAAGGAAATATCTTCGGTATGCAGTCCGAGTACTTCGTTGAGAGGAAGTTTCACTTTTACGCCTTCACGGGTTTCATCGTGGGGAAGAGAAGTACGTCCCTGATGCTCGCGGAATCGGTAAATAGCATTATCATCCTGTCTATACCGATACCCAGCCCGCCCGTGGGGGGAAGTCCGTATTCGAGGGCGTTGACGTAATCTTCGTCCATCATCTGGGCTTCGTCGTCGCCCTTCTCTCTCTTCCTGACCTGATCCTCGAACCTGGCGCGCTGATCTATGGGATCGTTCAGCTCGCTGAAAGCGTTGCCCATTTCGCGCGCGGTAATGAAAAATTCGAAGCGTTCCGTAAGACGGGGATCGCTCTTCTTGCGTTTCGCTAGAGGACTGACCTCTACGGGATAATCCATGACGAAAGTGGGTTGCACAAGGTGCGCTTCCACGGCTTCGTCGAATACTTTATACAACGCGTTGCCCCATGAATCGCTCTCTGCTATCTCTATGCCGAGATTTTTCGCGGCGGCGCGCGCTTCGGAAGCGTCGTAGCCTTTGCCGAAATCTATCCCGGTCACTTCTTTCACTATGTCCACCATGGTGACTCTGCGCCACGCGCCTCCGAGTTCTATAGTCTCGCCCTGGTAAGTGAGCGTAGTGGTGCCCAGCACCTCACGCGCACAATACTTATATAATTCCTCGGTAAGATCCATCATATCGTTGTAGTCGGCGTACGCTTCGTACAGTTCGATCGTGGTAAATTCCGGATTGTGCTTGGTGTCCATCCCCTCGTTGCGGAAAAGCCTGCCCATCTCGTAGACTTTGCGAAAACCTCCGACTATAAGCCTCTTGAGATAAAGTTCGGGCGCTATTCTCAGGTACATGTCCATGTCGAGGGTATTGTGATGAGTGACGAAAGGTCTCGCGTTGGCTCCGCCGAGTATCGGGTTGAGCACCGGCGTCTCCACTTCCACGTAACCTCTCGCGTTAAGGAAAGTACGTATCGCGGTGATGATGCGCGAACGCTTGACGAAGGTATCCTTGACCTCGGGATTGACGATGAGATCGAGATAACGTCTCCTGTAGCGTATCTCCTGATCCTTGAGTCCGTGATACTTCTCGGGAAGCGGTCTCAGAGACTTGGAAAGCAGGATATATTCCGATACTTTCACGCTTATTTCCCCTTTATGGGTGGTGAACACGATACCTTTTACGCCGATTATGTCGCCGATGTCCACTTTCTTGAAAGCTTCGTACGCTTCCTGACCGAGCGCGTCTATACGGAAGTAAAGCTGTATAAGTCCCGTTCCGTCCTGGATGTGAGCGAATGCGGCTTTGCCCATAACGCGCTTGGACATAAGCCTGCCTGCGAGAGAAACTTCCTTCTCCTCGTATTCGGCATAGTTGGCCGTTATGTCCGCAGCGTCCGCCGTAACGTCGTATTTGACTTCGGCAAACGGGTCCTTGCCTTCGCTCCTTAAATCGGCAAGTTTCTGGTGTCTTACTGCTATGATCTCGTTCTCGTCTATGACTTCCTCGGCGGGAAGTACGTTCCTGTTGTCTTCGTTCATCTGCTTCTTCGTTCCCGGATCCTTATATTATGCGTCTTTCGATATGTCGAGTATCTTGAGAGAAAGCGTCTTGCCCGTAGGCGATTTGAAAGACGCGGATTCTCCTTTTGCCTTCCCCATGAGCGCGCTCCCGAGAGGGCTTTCGTCGCTTATCTTATTCTCCGCGGTGTTGACTTCGAGGCTGTTGACTATGGTGTATTCCTCGGCGAATTCCTCGGGATCGCCGTCGAACAATACCTTTACTTTAAGCCCTATGCCTACCGTCTTGGTACTGAGCGACGTGGGATCGATGGGATAAGCGTTGGCGAGTATTTCTTCGAGTTTGACTATCTCGATCTCCAGCTTCTGCTGAGCGTCTTTCGCGGCGGTGTACTCGGCGTTCTCGGAAAGATCCCCGAATTCTTTGGCGGTTTTCAGCGCCTGCGCGACTTCCATTTTACCGGTCGTCTTGCACTCCTGAAGTCTCGACGTGAGTTCGTCGAATTTCTTCTGGGTAAGCGGTATTCTTTTATCCATTTCTTATGCCTCCGTACCTTCTCCCGGGGAGAAGTCGTTAATTGTTAGTACATTATAGGTTATCGGCGTTTATATGTCAATATTTTTTGAAACTTTTTTGTTTTATGCGGATTTCGCGTTAAACGCGCTCGTTTCTTTACGCCACATCCTTCTTCTTCACGGCAACGAACGTAGCCGCCGTAAGCCCGCCTACGTAAACCGCGGTCACGGCAAGGCTTATGAAGAAATTCGATCCTCCTATCAGCGAAGAGCCTAGCCCTGCGAATTTGAGCCAATTGGCGGAATCGTAGATGAAGAATCTGCCCAAGCCCGATATGTTGAATATCGATCCCAGCACGTTGACGAGAATGACCGGAGTGACTATACCGAGGACCTTATTACGCGTAAGCGTGCCTATCGCGAACGCTACCGCGGTATAGACCAGCACGTTTACGTAATAACACGCGAAGGCTATGCCTATCTGAGCCGAGCTGTCCGCTACCGTGATTGCGCCGTTGTTGAACATGTACAACGTATCTGCGTGAGAGACGGGGAAAACGGCATACGCCGCTATCGCGGATAGCGCGAAGCATACCGTATATGCCGCCGTTACGTGCGTGAGCGCGGCAAGAAGCTTGGCTCCCGTCAGCGCGTTACGCGAAACGGGACGCAGGAGTACGAGTTTGATCGTTCCCTGTTTGTATTCGTCGGCGTACGAAGACCCTGCCGCTATCGCGCCGTATATGGTCACGAGGAACACCATGGCGCCTATCGCCATGACCAGGAAGGCGTCCGCCGTAACCGACATCGTATCGAGTCCCGTCACCGTGCCGCCCGAATATACCGCGAGATCGCGTCCGTACAGTTCGTTGTCTCTGACGTACTCGAGGAGAGCGAGCCTTCCGCGCATATAATAAAGCGTATCGGCGTTGCGGTAATAAGAGTAACCGTCCTCTTCCTTCTGCGCTTCCAGCAACTCGATAGCCGCTTTGCACTGCTCTATCGCCGCCGTCACGCTCGCTTCGTCGTAATTCCATGCGTCGCCCGTGACTTCGTCGGGTCCCGACGTAACGGTATCGCCGCCCGCGGTCATACCGAAATTCCCGTTGCCTATCTCGACCAGGGCTTCGTTGACGGAGTCGAACACCGCCGCCAGTATCACCAGTATGGCAAGTACTATCACGAGCATTATTATTACCGTTTTGAGATTGAATTGCTTCTTGAATTCGCCGGAGTAAAGATTACCGAACATACAGATTATTCCTCCTCGCTCCCGCCGTGAACGGCATGCATGAAAAGATCCTCGAGATTGACCTCTTCCTCGGATACTCCGAATACGTTGAATCCGCCCAGTACGAGCTCCCTCGTGATGTCGGCGGCTTTGAGAGAAGAGCTTATCCTTATCTCGTTGTCGCCCGCAAAGACTTCCGCTCCGAATTTCTCTCGGACGAACGCCGCGGCTTCGGCGGCTTTATCCGTCTTTACCACGATACTGACGTTGCCTTTCGCATCCACGTTCAGCTCGGATATTTTCCTGTCCTCTATTATCTTGCCGCGGTTGATGATGAGACACCTGTCGCACATGAGCTGCATTTCCGCAAGCTGGTGGCTCGAGACGAGAATCCCCACGCCGTACTCTGCGGCAAGCGTCCTCAGAAGATCGCGTATTTCTTTGATCCCGTCGGGATCGAGACCGTTGGCAGGTTCGTCGAGAACAAGCAGTTTGGGCATCTCAATGAGCGCCTGAGCGATACCCAAACGCTGTTTCATTCCCATCGAATATGTTTTGACCTTGTCGTTTTCCCTGCCCTTCAGACCTACTAGACGCAGTACGCCTTCTATCCTTTCTTCTATATATTTCCTGTCATGCTTCTTGTCCTGCGCATACTGAAGAGAAGCGTAATACCTCAGATTCCAAAGCGCCGTCCTGTCGGAGTACATATCGGGACTTTCTATCACGCCCCCTACGCATTTCATCGCTTCGGTATGCTCCTTCGCCACGTTGTGCCCGTCGATATATATCTCGCCCGACGTAGGCGCGGCAAGTCCCGTGATCATTTTGATGGTGGTGGATTTACCCGCTCCGTTAGGTCCGAGAAAGCCCACTACCTCGCCGCCGTTCACGCTGAAACTTACGCCGTCTACGGCTCTTACGGGAGCGGTACGTCCGAGACCGCGGAAGTTGGAATAGTGTTTGGTAAGATCTACCACGCGTAACACTTCGTTCATCGTCGTCTCCTTAAATAAGTAGTCCGCCGTGAGCGGACATCGTTACGGGGCGGCTTAGCCGCCCCGTGTAGTTGATTGCCTGAATTGTTTCGAGTTTACCGTATTATACGGAAATTTTGCTGATAGCGCGAAGGAAGGCGCCGTCGTCTTCCGGTATCGCTATCAATTCGCGGTTCTTGGAATATTCGACGAGAGGCGCAAGGGACTGCTTGTCGCACTCCTCGGCTTTTACCGCTATGGCGGGAAGGATATTGCCCGCAAGCAACGCCACCATGACTTCGTTGTACGCCGCGGCGGAAGCGAGCGGGAGCAACGCGGTCTCTTCCTTGGTGAGTTTGTCATAGCGGATCTTGCCCTTGCCGTTGGCGGTGAGGATCATAGCGCCGTCCTCGGCGAAGTCTGCCGCGTATCTGTCCTCGGATACCGTCTTAATTATGACGTTCGTTCTCGAAGTGATGAGAGCTGCGAGGTCGGTGGCGAGTATCGCGCCATCTTTGATCGCCTCGGACATGTCGTCTATGCCCTTGATACGCGCCTGGAGATAAGCGAGTTTGCGGTTGCAGTCGAGTATCTCGTTATATCTTCTGTTCATGTCGGCCATGACCGCCATGCTGTTGCCGAGAGCCATGACGGCGCGCGCTTCTTCCTCGTTGAGATCGTTGAGAGCCGCCGTATTGGCTTCGTAATTATCGTAGTACGCCGCGTGAGAATCTATGCCGGCTTTGTAGACGTTGACGGCTTCTTTGGTACCGGCGACGTCTTCGTCATAAGCGTACAGCGTGTTACGGCATTCCTCGAGTTCGGTTTCGCTCATGACTATCTTGTCGAGGTCTTCGGGTTTCTCGAGTCCGATCTCTTTGAATTTCTCCTCGTACTCTCCGTAAAGCTTCGCCGAAGTCTCTTCGGTCGCCGCGATGGCGGCTTCCTCGAGCGCAATTTTCTCTGCCGCGGCAGCGGCTTCCGCCTTGACGTCGGCAACTACTTTGCGGGTACCGGCGATACGGAGCTTGATGTTTTCCTTCGCTTTGGCGGCTTCGCCTATCTCGCGTTCGAGCGCGATGAGATAATCGGTATATACCTTGACTATCACTTCGCCGTAAGTAAGTTCCTTGCCGTCGGCTTCGACGGGTACTTTACGGCTCTCGATAAGATCTACGCGCTCTTTGACGGCAGTAAGTTCGGCGCCCAGTTCGGCGAGTTTCGCTTCCCCGGACGAGATCTCGTCCTCTATCTCTTCGTATTCTTTCTCGACGACGGTGAGCTTGTCGGCAAGCGATATGGCGCTCTCTCCGCCGAAGTATTCGGCGCCCACGTCGTAGGTGCTCTTGAGTTCGTCGTATTCGGCGCGGAGCGCTTCGAGCGTGCTTCTCTCTGCGGGAAGCATGTCGTTGTCGATAGCGTTCATCTGTTTATCGATGATCGCGGCGGCTTCCTCGAGTCTCGTCAGCTCGCCTTCCGCTCTGCGGTAAGCGTCCACTTTCTTGGTGAGTTCGTTGCCGTCCTTCGCCGCCTTCTCGACCATAGCGAAAAGATCCGCTATGCTCGCGGCGTTGTACTCCTTGAGAACTTTGTCTATCGAAAGCTCCTTGCTCTTCTTGGTGGCTACGAGCGCTTCGAGATATTGAGAGCTGACGGTCTCCGCCGCTCTGTACTGACCGAGAGAGGATTCCGCTTCGATGATCGCGGCGTTGTCCTTGGCTATCTCTTCTTCCACGGCTTTGATCTGATCGTCGAGCGCCTTGGTGTCGCGCAGAGGAAGTTCCTTCTTCACGGACACGAAGCCGTCGCATACGGGGCAGTGACTGCCGTATTCCACCTCGCCCGCTATCTCGCGGAGACGGTTGTAACTCATGTATTCGGTAAGCTTCTCGTTGAGAAGTTTGAGTTTTTCTATAAGCCTTGCGCGGTGCCTGCCTACTTCCTCTCTCCTGCCGCCGAGATTGCTCAGCCTGTCCGCGTATTCGGCTTTGGTCTTCTCCACGCCCGCGATTTTTTTATTGACGGCGTCGAGTTCGACTTCGTTGCGGCTCACCCAGAGATGCTTTGCGTAAATGGTCTGCTTGTAAAGCACCGCCGCGTCCACGGCTTCTTCTACGGTGGCGTATTTGCCGCGAATCTCTTTCTCCAATTTCTGCACTTCGGCTTTGCGGGCTTTGGCGTTGCTCTGAAGTTCGCGGCTGTCGTCCACGAGAGCCGTTCTCGACGCACTGAGTCTCTCGATGCGTTCCTCTACGGTCTTGATCTCCGCCGAAACGTCCGCCATTCTGCCCTCCGCGACCGCGCCGTCGCGTACAGCCTGCTTATAAAGAGCGCTTTCGCGTATAGCGGCTTTTCTCTTCGTAAGCTCGTCGAGTTTCCCGATGATCTCGCCTTCCTCTTTCTCCAGCTCTTCCCTGCGGGCTTTGAGTTCGGCGCATTCTTCGTCGTACTTCGCGTAATAAGCTTCGGCGCCGCGCACGATGTCCGCCTGTTGAGGATCTTCGTAACCTTTGACGATGAGATCGTGCATCGCCGCGTTGAGTCCGCGTTCGCGCTCCGCCGCCGCTACGTATTCGTTGCCGAGAAGCTTGAGGCTCTTTTCGCCGGATGCCGCTTTCGCTTCGATGGCGGCAGTCTCTTTGCGGGTATTCTCGAGAGCCGATTTTTTCGCGGCTATCTCGCCTTTGAGCGCGTCGTACTTCCTGAACGTGTCGGCAAGTTCGCTCGCCGCCGCGCTCTTCGCCGCTTTCGCCGCGAGGGCTTCCATTTCGTCGTTTTTCGCCTTGAGCGCGTCCATCTTCGCCACCGCTTCGTAGTAAGCGTTGAGTTCTTCCTGATATTTGGCGGCGTATCCGAGATCGAGTTTGACCGCTTCGATCCTGCCGCGGACGTCGTCGAGAGCGATCTTGTCGGAGTCGACCACGAGCTGCTGCTCCTTGATCTCGTCGCGCGTTACCGGTTCGACCATGTCGATATGCTCAAGGAGCGCCCTTTCCTCGTCCCTGAGAGAAGCGTATTTTGCCATCACGTCCTCGGAGGTGGCGAATTTAGCCATTTTCTCCGCGATAAAACTTTCGCGCGTAAGAGTATCGGCGCAGATATTCGCCGCTTCCTCGCGGTCGATGAAGAAAAGCTCCTCGAAGCAGACTTTGTTAAGTCCCACTTTCTCGTCGATGAAAGCGTTGACCGCTTCCACTCCGTCGGATACTACCTTGCCGTCGGCGCCCGTAAGGACCGCGGTCTCGACCGCCGCGCCGTCCTCTCCCGCTTCGGTGGTGCGGGTAAGAGAATATTCCACGTCCTCGATAACGAATTTCAATTCCGCCGTCAGCGGGAGTTCGCATCCCGCCGCCGCCTCGCCGTAAAACACGTAGCTCAGCGCTTCGCGCAGAACTTTTCCGTCGGCGTCGGCAAGTACTATGCACCCGGCCGCCTTGTTGCCGAAGTCGTAAAAGGTTTCGCCTGCGTTGATACCTTTGATGGAAAGGGTATTGAGTTTCATATGCTCCTCCGTGAAAATTGTCTCTGATTGTGCCGGAAAATCGACCGGATACCACATATTGTGGCGGCGGAAAATTATCCGTTTTTTACTGGTAAAGGCTGCGCGATTGTGCTATATTAAATAGCGTACCCGAAATCCCGCCCCGATTACGCGTAGATATTTCATATTATACAACTTAAAATATAACAATGCAATAGGTCACGCGAAAAAGACATTCGGAAATTTAGGAGAAAAATGAATTTTTGCAGGTTAAGCCGCGAATATGTGCGCGAAGGTTACACGGAAATCGACAACGTCTTTCTGTCCGGTTATCTGCCGGAAGCGGATTCGCTCGACGTGAAAATATATCTATACGGGCTGTGGCTCGCCGGCACCGGGCGCGAAACGGACAACAGCATAGAGCGTATTTCGCTGTCGCTTAAAGTCACCGAAGAACGCATAATGCGGGCGTTTTCCTATTGGGAAGAACTCGGCCTCGTGAGTATAGGCAAAAGCTCTCCCGTCACTATTACCTACAATTCAGTGAAGACACCCGTCACTCCGGTGGTGAAATACAACGCCAAGGAATACGGCGATTTCGTCGAAGAGATACGTCGTATATTCCCTGAAAGAGAGCTTCCGCCTCAGGACATACTGAGATATGTGGAACT
Organism: uncultured Clostridia bacterium; assembly: GCA_944349735.1. Classification (GTDB taxonomy): domain Bacteria; phylum Bacillota; class Clostridia; order Christensenellales; family DTU072; genus Stercoripulliclostridium_A. The sequence goes on from CALVNM010000021.1 coordinate 8,977, forward strand.
GATGCGCGGTTACAAAGTCGAACCGAATGCGATGCTGCTTATCGCCCGTTACTGCCGCGACGCGCGCGGTACGACAAATACGGCGTACGTGCTGAGCGTAGCCGCCAACTGGGCGAAAGAAGGCGTACGCACGGAAGCCGACGTCAATGCGCGGCTGGACGAATTCGAAAGCAATCTGGAAGCCGTGAGATCCGTTTACGCAACGCTCGGACTCAGATCCGCTCCCTCCGTCGAAGACCGCGAGATGTACGTAAGGTGGACGAAAGAATACGGATTCGGTCCGGACGCCGTGCTTACCGCCGCAAGGGCATGCAAAAAGCGCGGCGGCATACGTAAACTCGCCTCTTACATCGAAGAACTGCACGCCGCGGGGGTGACGACCGCCGCCGAAGCGGAAGCTTACCGCAAGAGCAAAGAGGAAGCGCGCGACTTGGCCGAGGAGCTGATACGCAATCTCGGTTGTTATTACGCTTCTCTCGACATGCCTATCGAAACTTACGTCAACCCGTGGCTCGGTCTCGGATTCGAGAAAGGCGCCCTGCTGAAACTCGCCAAATTCTGCTTCCTGCGCAACGTCAGAACGTTGGACGGCATGAACGTTTACGTCGAGAAGCTCCATAAACTGGGCATAGTCACCGAGCGGGGCATCGAGAATTACGTGGCGAGGCAGATAGCGATAGACGCTAAAATACGCGAAGTGCTCGCCGCATGCAATTCGGAAGGCGCGGTCACCGCGCGCGACAGAGATTTTTACCGCACGTTCGTGGAGATATGGGGATTCGAACACGAGACCGTCCTGCGCGTCGCAACAGCCGCAGCAGGCAAACCTTTTCCCATGAGTTACATCAACAAACTTCTCCTCATAATGAAAGAAAACGGCATCCGCTCCGTAAGCGAAGCGGACGCATTCCTCAGCGAAGGAAACAAGGGAAACAGGAAGTCTCAGCCTAAAGAAAATTATATAGCGCAGGAATACACCGCGGAAGAGATCTCCTCGGTATTCCGCTCTCTGGACGAGATAGATCCCGACGAGGAGGACATCTGATATGGCGAACTTCAAGCAACGCGCTTTATTCGAGATCAAGCGGCGCAAGCTGACGGCGGAACGCGCCGCAGACGAAATATCGGCGAAGGCGGAAAAAGACCCTGCCTATTCCGCGCTTAACGGAGAATGTATAGCGCTCGGATTTAAAATTGCGCGTTTGGGTGCCTATAATCAAGATACAAGCAACCTTAAAGCGGAACTCGAGAAAAAAAAGGCGGCGCGAGACTCAAGACTCGCCGAGCTCGGATATAAGCCCGACGACCTTCTTCCGCATTACACGTGCAAGCTGTGCGGCGACACGGGATCGGTAAACGGAGAGGACTGCAAATGCCTCAAAGAACTTATCTATTCCGAGTTGCGAGAAGGCGCCCGCGGCGTCATTACGGACAAGGACAGCTTCGACGACTCGATGCTAGAGGCTATCCCCGCCGATCTGCGCCCCGCATACGCGAAGGCGTACGCCATACTCGCCAAGTACGCCGCAGACTTCCCCGACAACAAGATCTCGATAATAGGTCTGTGCGGACCTGTCGGATGCGGTAAAAGTTTCGCCGCAGGCGTACTCGCCAACGCGGTGATGCGCAGAGGATATTCCGTCCTCTTCATCAACGCGGTCCAGCTCAACAATCTTTTCCTGCGCTGCCACCGCGCGCCGATAAACGAGAAAGAAGAGATACTCTCCCCTCTTGCCGACGCCGATCTCGTGATCGTCGACGATCTCGGCGCGGAACCGTATCTCAACAACGTAACTTCCAATTACCTTTACAATCTCATTTCTTCCGATCCGGACGCCCGCTTCGTCATCACCACCAATCTCGACTTCGACGATATCCGCGCCCGGTACGGCGACAGAGTGACTTCGAGACTCGCGGACAAGGAGCGTTCGCGCTTCTATCTCCTCAAAGGAAAGGATCTCCGCGTCCGCTCAGTAAGCGCGCGCGTAAAATACTGAAATTAAGTACACAGTTAAAATATAGTAAATACTATTGACGCGCGCGCGTTCTTTTATTTATATTATAAACGGTATTTTATTTATTTTGGAGGAGAAAAAATGCCGGCTGAATTAGAATATAAGATCACCAAAGCATGCGGCGTTCTCAGCACTTCCGCAAGAGGATGGACCAAAGAACTCAACTACGTAAGCTGGAACGGCAGAGATCCCCGTCTCGACCTGCGCGAGTGGAGCCCTTCTCACGAAAGAATGGGCAAAGGCATGACCCTCAGCATCGAGGAAGCCAAAGCGCTCAAAGAGATCCTCGATAAGCTCGAACTCTGAGTTCAACGACGTAAAATCGGTACATAACGCGTATGCCTGCGGGTCAGGCGTATGTCGTTATGTTCTTTTTTTATAAAAAACGAGGGACTGAACGCACACGTTGCACGTATTGCCGTAAGACATAAATTGACTCTTTACCGCAAGAGAAATACGTGTTATACTTAACGTACGGGAGATAGCTATGTCTAAAAAACAGTCAGCCGCATTGCGTCCGGGCAAAAGCCCCTACTACCCCACCGACTACAGAGTGGGAGAAAAGATACCGCCGAAAACGCGGCAGGTCAAGCCTACCGCGCCCATAATGAAGACCTCCGAATGGGCGTCTGTCATAATATGGGGATTTTTCCCTATCGTCAATTTCATCGCGCTCATCGCGTGGGCGAAAAAATCCAACCCTGCCGTAAATCCCAACAAACGCAATTTCGCCAAAGCGGCGCTCGTAATTTCCCTCGTTTTCTGGCTCGTGGCGGGCGCCGGAGCGGCGTTGGCGTACTTCGTATTCAATCTGTTCTGACATAAATAAAGGCCGCTCCGAAAGCGGTCTTTTTACATTCGCTTCTTTGTACGAAAAGACCGCCTTGCGGCGGTCTTTGTTCAACTTATTACGGCTCGGTTCGCTCTTCGGCAGAACCGTTTTCCTCGCTTTTTTCAGGCGCGCGCGGCTTCCCGAAAAAGTTCTTACCTTGCGCCTTCCTCGAAGATATATCGTTCATTATGAACGTTATAACGGCGATTATGCCTATCACTATGAATATAGCCACAATCCCCTTCCACATTATTTCGAGAGACTTCAATACGTTCGACTTGGTCGCTTCCGTCATCAATAACATAACGTGATTCATACCGCGCCCTCCTTATGCCACTAAACCGATGATGAGTCCGCCGACTATCGCGGAAGCGATCTGCCCGGATACGTTGGTGCCGACCGCATGCATCAGAAGATGGTTGCCCGGGTCCGCCTCGAGTCCCAGCTTCTGCACTACGCGCGACGCCATCGGGAACGCCGATATGCCCGCCGCTCCGACCATGGGATTGATCTTGTTCTTCGAGAAAAGATTGAGGAACTTGGCAAACATGACTCCGCCGATCGTGTCGAATATAAAGGCGAAAAGTCCGAGTCCCATTATCATCAGCGTCTGGTAGGTAACGAAGTATTCCGCCTGCATCTGGAATGCGATCGTTATACCCAGAAGTAACGTTATGAGATTGGCAAGCATGTTCTGCGCCGCGTCGGACAGGCTGTCCAGCACGCCGCATTCGCGTATGAGATTGCCGAACATCAGGAAACCGACGAGAGCAAGCGACGCCGGCGCGATGAGTCCCGCAACGAGCGTAACAATGATCGGGAAAAGTATCTTGGTCGTCTTGCTCACCGTATAGTTAGTGTAATTCATACGGATGCAGCGTTCATTCTTCGTCGTGATCAGTTTGATGACAATGGGCTGTATGAAAGGAACAAGCGCCATATACGAATACGCTACCACGACTATCGCCGCGAGATACTTACTGTTGAGAGTCTGCGCCACGAGTATCGAAGTGGGTCCGTCCGCCGCCCCTATTATTCCTATAGAAGCCGCGTCCTCTATCGAGAAAACGCCGTTACCGATAAGCGCGGCAAGCAGAATGGTCACGAAAATACCGAATTGCGCCGCGCCGCCGAGCAGGAAAAGCTTGGGATTGGAAAGAAGCGGTCCGAAATCTATCATAGCGCCTATCCCGATAAAGAGAAGTATAGGCATCGCTTCGCTCGCCTCAATACCTACTTCGAAAAGCCATTGCACTATCCCGTTTTCACCGAGTACGTTACTCCCGGGGATATTTACGAGTATCGCGCCGAAACCTATCGGAAGAAGCAACGCGGGTTCCATTTTTTTCTTGATCGCCAAGAAAATAAGAAGCGCGCCGATCACCCACATAACGACCTGCTGCCAGGTCACGGCATTTAAGCCTTCTATTAGATAATCCAAATTATGCCTCCGCTAAAAAGTCTTGCCGGAAACATTATACCTAACGTCACGCACGGCTGTCAATAAAATATTTATGAGGGGGCGCGTATTAAAAACGCCCGCGCTCTCCGCGCGGGTTGTAATCCGGAGATCGTCGTCACTCCGTTTTGTCCGGTTTGTCAGTCGGATCCGAAGCCAAGGCGGGACGCCTGATCTCCGACGATATCTTCGTTTCCTCAGCGACAGCGGTTTCGGCATCCGCAGGCGTTAAATCGTTTTTTCTTACCGACGCGGACCTCTCCGATACGGGAACGAGCTTATACGCAACGAGGCTCATAAGAAAGCACCACATTATGTCCGTGGGCAAAAATACCGCCATTCCCGCATACAGCGCTCTTACGAAAGTCATCGCGGTCCCGAGATAATAGTTGTACATGAGATACATGTAGACCACGCCCAAAGTATCCACTATCAACATTGCCGCAACTGCCCCGGCGACCATTCGCCAATAGGAGAGCTTCTTACCGCTTCTTCCTATCAAACCGCATACAAAGGTTCCAACAACCATGCCTATCAGATACCCAAACGAAGGTTTAAGCACATAGAATATCCCGCCGCCTTCCGTAAAAACAGGTATGCCTATAAGCCCCATCACGAGATAAACGGTGACTGCGAGTCCGCCGTATTTTGCGCCGAGCAAAAGACCCGCGAGCAGGCAGAAAGCGAATTGCAACGTTATCGGCACGATAAGCGTCGGTATCTTTATGAAAGCGCCTATCGCCACGAGTGCAGTAAACAGCGCCGTCAATACGAGATTGCGCGTGGTGATCCCGTTCGCTATCTTTATCTTTTTCATCTCAGCAATAACCTCACTTCACCCGAATCGAGCGTTTCCCTTTCGCCGCCGTAATCGACTTCCAGACGGCATTCGCCGTCTATGCCCGTGACGATCGCAACGCGCTCGGAAGCGGCTTTTACCACCTTCACTTTGCGCCCTATGACGAAACTGCGGGCGCGGTATTCGTCGGCTACGGCGTTTTTGTCGAAACCGTTATATAATTCGTAATATGCGTTGATCGTCTCCGCGACCGTGCGGTTCGCGCCGTCGGCGACTTCGCCCCCTACCGTACCCGCTATGCCGCGTATCTCGTCGGGGAATCCCCCGTCGGGTTCTCTCAGATTGAATCCCGTACCCACTACGGCAAATTCTATACCGTGAGACTCGAGGTCGGTCACCGCTTCCGTAAGGATGCCCACGCATTTGCGCTCCGCGACATAAACGTCGTTGACCCATTTGATCGCGGGTGAACTTGAGTATATCCTGTCTATCGCCCGTGAGGCGGCGAGCGCTGCGATCACGGTCAGAAATCTCGTTATTTCTCCGCGAGGACGCACGATTATCGTAAAGTATATGCCCGTGCCCGCGCCTGAATAGAAGCTCCTGCCCTGTCTGCCTTTGCCGCCGGTCTGCTCGGTAGCGACTACGACCGTCCACTCGGGCGCTCCGGAAGACGCCAGCTCTTTGGCAACGGTATTGGTGGAAGTCACGCTATCGTAAACTTTGATAACGCATGCGGCGCGCGCCGCCGCGCTCAGATACTTGGCTATGCCCTGCTGCGATACCATATCGGAATCGGAAGCGAGCGTGTATCCCTTACGGGAGCTTTCTACCGGATAACCCCGCGATACGAGCGCGCATACCGCCTTCCATACCGCGTTGCGGCTTACTCCCGCCTCTATGGCGAGCTTAGCCCCCGATACAGGCTTCGCTCTGTTGGCTTCGAGCGCCTCCAATACTTTGTCTACAGTCCTGTTGTCCGCGTCTTTCATGATTCTGATTATATATCTCGCCGATACATCTTGTCAACCAGAATACACTTAAAGGTTGACGAATTGCGCCGCAGCCGCTTTCCCCTCTTCTCTGCGTTAAAATCGCGTAAAATAAAAGGAGCCGTCAGGCTCCCTCATGAAAACTCCCGTTTCAATATCTTTGACCGTAAAGCAATTTTGCCGCTTCGGTATATTTGCGTACGAAATCCCCTTTCGCCGCCGTGTAAGCGTCGCGGTCGTAGCGGTAACGCGCGGCGAGTTCCTTTTTGAGGGCGGCGTATTCCTTAGCCACAGCCGCGTGATCCCGAAGATAATCTCTGAAATACAATTCGTCGTTATCGCCGATATACCTTAGATGCAGATGAAAAACTTCCTCCGCATAGCCTTCCGGCGTATAACCTTTGTTGAAAGACTTACGCCCCGAGCCTTCCGACATGCACAGCCAGCCGCAACTTATCAACGCCGCTTTCACCCCGTTGAGATCGGCGTCTTCCGGGACCTCAGCCAATATATCGACTATCGGTTTTGCCTCTATCCCTTCGATCGCGGTACTGCCTATATGGCTTATGCGACTGCGCGCGGGGAAGACGGCTGTCAGCCGCATCTTTTCACGGACGAACCTTTCCGTCCAACGCGCGTCGTGCGCGCTCAAGACGATCGGAAAGAGTCTCCAGAGTTCTTCCAGACTCATTTCGTCAAGATCTTTTGGCATAATCCACCGCGGCGCGCATAAGGCGCCGTAAACGATAAGGCGTTTACCTTGCGCGACGTCGCGTCGCGCAAGGTATCATACGCAATTATTCCGAGCGCTTGGCTTTCTCTGCCTCTTTACTCGCTTGCTTGCGCCGTTTCCGCTCTTTCTTTACGCGCTTACGCACTTTGCGCGCGGTAAAGAATACTGCCCAAAAAGCGCTTGTTGCCGCGATAAGCGTGGATCCTAGAGCGAATATCTGGCTAAGCAGACCGCTGTCGGCGTCCGTATAAGTGGCTATCAGCATCGAAACCGAAGCCGCAAGTCCGACCAATACGCATACGGTGTCCCATATCCTCATGGACAGCTTTAGATCCTGCGCGGAAGTTTTGTATGCCGCCGCAAGTTCTTTGGCTTTCTTCGCATTGCGTATATTGACCGTCATCACTACGACGAACGATATCAGATATACCGCGACAAGCGCGACGACGAGCGGCATATACTTCGATTCCGCAAATCTCTTGAGAAACCCGTTGATGGTAAACGCGAGGAAAAATGCCGTCTGTATGATGCTGAATAAGAGCGACAGAGGTATCTTTTTCTTTTTGCCGCCGTTTTCGTTTACGGCAAGCTCTTTATCTTTCGCCATATCCCTATGCGGTCGCTCAGATGTTAAGAAGTCTTAAGATCCTGCCCTTGATTATCATGAGGATAAGGTCTGCGATCCAGATGAGCCAGCCGCCGAATATTCTGATTATACCGGCTACGATCTTGCCTTCGAGGAATCTGGTGATCATGCCGAGCACCCATGCGGTAACGGGAATGATCGCAAGAATGATGCTGATTATCCTGGGTAAACCGAAATAATCTTTGCTCTTCGCTTTTTTAGCCATAAAGAAACCTCCTTTGTATAAAATTGTATTCAGTCCGTTCCGAGCTGAGAACGTAACTTTTTCTCAAGTTTTTTCAACACGCGCGAAATATTCCGCGCGGTGTCTCCCGCTATCATGCCGGCGACGCCCTCTCTTTCGGCGGCGAGTTCGCCCGCCGCGCCGTTAACGTATGCGGCGAACGCGGCGGCTTCCGTAACGTCCGAGACATATCCCAGAGCCGCAGTCAGTATACCCGTAAGCACGTCCCCGCTCCCCGCGGTAGCCATGCCGGGAGTACCTCTTTCGTTCACGAAAAGCCTGTTCCCGTCGGTCACGTACGTAGTAGCTCCTTTGAGAAGCACCGTCACGCCGTACGCCGAGGCATACTCCGCCGCAAGATCCGCCGGACGATCTTTTATTTCGCTTATCTTAAGTCCCGTCAGACGGGCGAATTCGCCGAGATGCGGCGTCAGCACTACCTCTCCGCGTTTAGCCTTGAGAACGTCGCTTCCCTCTTCAGCCACCGCGTTCAACGCGTCCGCGTCGAGCAGAACGCGCAGACCCTCTTTACGGAGAAGACCTTTGACCAGTTCGATCACGTCTCCGCCTCTTCCCAGTCCCATGCCGGCTCCGACCGCCTTAAGCCCTGCCACGGCTTTGTCGAAACTCTTTTCTTCGTATCTCACGCCGCCGCGTCCGTCGTCGGGAAGCGTGTATAACGTGCTTTCCATAAGATACGGAGTCACCGCGTGCGCGATCCCTTCGGGTACTATGAGCCGCGTGACTCCCGCGCCGGCGCGCATCGCCGTAGCGGCGAGGTTACTGAGCTTCACGGCTCCGCTGTACTCGAGCGAGCCGCCTATAAGACCTATGTAACCGTAATCCCCTTTATGGCTTTCGCGCGAGCGCGCTCCCAATACGCGCGCCGCGAACGTCTCGGTCACGGCGATCTTTTCGATCATTTCGCCCTCTTCTTTATCCCTGCGAGTATCGCTATGAGAGCTATGACAGCGGCAGCCGCGCATCCCGCGACCAACAGCTGCTCTTCGAGTCCGAATCCTTTATCGTGCAGTTCTCTTATCTCTCCCTTCTCGAGATCGTACTCGTATCCGGTATAGTAGAGGTTTTCGCCGTCGTACCAAAGTTTGCCGAACGTGGGATTCGTGAGCGTGGGATCGTGCAGTTCCTTACCGAACTCGAGCGGTATTTCGTCAGATTCGACGTATTTATAGAATTTGTCGCCGAACGTTCCGAGCGCAACGTAAAGCACGCCGTTCCCTCCGCCGAGCGCGGTCGTGGCGTCAGCGTCCGTATCCACGACATTGCCTTCGGCGTCTATATAATAGCTCTCGCTGTAGGTGTGGTCATGTCCCTGAAGCACGAGCGCAACTCCTTTCTCCGCGAACAGCGACGTAAGTTGCTTCCTCAGCGCGATAACGTCGGTATCGTTTATGTGCGATCCTGCCGAATACAGACCCTTGTGCATTATGATGACCTTGTATTCCTTGTCGGTGCCGTCCAGATCTTCGACGAGCCACTTATATTGCTTGTCGCTGAGAGCGCCTTTGGAGCTTAAATCGTTGGTATTGAGGACGGTGAAGTGTACCGCGCCGTAATCGAAGCTGTAATATGCGCCCGTAAGATCGTTCTGCGCGGGATACGAGAGATTGTAATGGAGAAGAAGATAGCTGTACGCTTTCGTGACGGTATCCGCTCCTATCCAGGAATATTCCGCGGCTTCGGCGGGATCGTCCTTGTCGGGGGCTTCGTATGTATATTTATCGTGGTTACCGCTCGTTACGACGGTAGTGGTGTTCGCCCAGTAATCGCCGAGGATGTCGAGATAATATCTCCACTGTACGAGGTTGCGGGAATTGTCCACCACGTCTCCGCAGTTGATGACGAAATCGTACCCGTTCTCGAATACGCCGTCCACTTTCGCCATAATGTCGAGCGCCTGCATGTAAGGCTTGGAAGAAGAGCCTTGGATGTCCGTGAGAAGCAGTATTTCGAAAGGCGCGTTTTCGTCGGGCGCGGTGGTGAAGGTATATACCTCGCTCCAATACCCTTTCGCGGCGTCTCCCGCGCGGTACGAATACGTCGTTCCCGCCTCGAGTCCCGTAAGCTCCACGGTGTGTCTCTGAAGCTCCACATGCATGAGCGTTGCGAAAATGCCGAGATCGATATTTGCTGTGGTCGTCGCGTAAGTTTCCGATCTTCCGTTCACCGTTACGGCTTTCGATTCATCGAATGTCTCGCCCTCTACATATTGGATTTGGGTTCCCTTTATTTCTTTTGAGGTAAACCAAACAAAGTTTTTATCGCTCTTCGGGTCTTCACCGAAAGTGACGGTCAGCATCGAAGGGAGCATGCCGCGCTCCTTGGTGGGAGTGTTGTCTATGCTGCCCGCGACGTAGCTCGCCGCAAGGCTTGCGTCGGTCTTATACAGCACGTATTCGCCGACGGAGTTCTCCATATTCGCGGTCTCGTCTATCGAGAAAGCGTACGCTATCCCGTGCGCGATCTCGCCGAGGCTCGTATAAAGGCTCTCCGTCACGTAAGAGTCGATCACGTCGTCTATGAACTCCGCGCCCTTAAGCCCTTTGAGATCGAGACTGAGTATATCGAAGGTCTCGAGGAGCTTGATCACGCTCGGGAGAATATCGTCGAGCATCAGCGCGCTCGTATCGACTTCCATGCCGCTTGCTATCAAAGAGAAAACGGCGTTGAGCGCCTTGATGTCTTCGGCGTTCATACCGTAGGCAAGATCGATGGGATATTCGAAAAGCCCTTTGACTATCGGCATCAGTCCGTTCTCCTCGTCGAGAAGCACTCCGAGCAATTCTTTGACCGTATTGCCGTTAGCAAGGTTCTCGAGAGCTTCTTTATCCGCCGCGCTCGCGTCGGCATACGACGTATCCAATCCGCCTACGTGCTTAAGATAGGCGCCGAGTACGAATTCGAAAAGCGTCGCGCCTTCGGAATTGAGTTTGATGTTGACGCCGCGTTGCAGAAGTTCGTCCACATATCCGCAGAGTTTCGCGCCGCGTTCGCTGCCTTTGAATTCCTCTCTGTCGCCGTTGTACGTGTAATCCGCCAGCACGACGTTCTCGATATGTCTTATTATGTTGTTTACGAGGGGTTCGGCGATGGGTATAAGCGCCGATATGAGGGCGTTACCTTCTGGCAATATACCCGCAACCATCGCGCCTAATCCTCCGATGAAATCCACGTTCACGTAACTGCCGTAAACGACGTTCTCGATTATGTTATAGAAAAGCTTGGTCCCGGCGTATTCGCTGGGATCGGTGACCTTGCGGGCGTCGTCCACAAAGCCGCTCAGACCGAAACGTTCGAGATATGCGTCGTCCATGAGCCCCGCGTCGAATACGGGAGTAAGGTCTACTACGTCAAGCAATTCGAGGCGGGTATAGAAATTCTCGGCGTATTTCTTGCCGACGTTGCCCCTTGCGATGCGGGTATAACGAACCGCGCCCATATAACCGGTCACGGAAGAAGTTTCGGTATCGGTAAGGGGATTGCCGTTAAGCGACACGCGGTACGCAATGTCGTTGGAGTGCATATGCCCGGTATACATATATCTCACGCCGAGATCCGCCATGAAATCGGCGTACTCTTCGTAATTGTACATCGTGAAGTCTTTGAGCAGACTTTCCTCGCCGGTGAAGTGCGGAAGCGCGTTATGGTGCTGAATAGCTACGAGCGTCTTCCCGTCGAAAGCGCCGCCGTCTTTAAGCTCTGTAAGATAGTCCGAGAAATTCTCGTACAGTACCGCGCCGAGATGATGCTGAAGCTCGGTATTGGACAGCTCTTCGTCCACGCCGATGAACACGTAATCGTCGGGGCAATATACGACGTAACTTATTTCGCCGTTGGCATAGTCGCGGATCTTGCCGGAAGCGAGAGCTTCGTCGCTCGCGTTGATCTTATAAAGCCATTCGTAGCGGAAGCCTTCCGTCGCAAGGGTACTGTTGACGAACGGTATCCTCTTCTCCTCGGAATAGCCCGTGATCGAAGAAGTCTCGTAAGGCGCAAGCTCGGCGTAAGCGTCGTCGACGGTGTCGTAATAGGCGCTTATCTCCTCATCGGTCATGTCGGGATAGCCGAGAGAAGAATATATCTTGGTTATGTCTACGCGCGTGGTATTGGCGCAGAAATGCTCCGAACCGTCGCGGTAACTGTACGCTTCGTCGTTATACATGTCGTGGTTGCCCATCGTGACGAATATCTGAAAATTCGGTTTACCCGCCGCACGCACCTTGTTCTGAAGCTGACGAAGAAGATTTGCGATCTCGATGTGTCCCTGTATCTCTCCGTTGAGCGTCATATCGCCGGTGACCACGAGGTAATCGGGCATCTCTTCGGCTATCTCCTCAAGCGCAGCCACGTTATAAGGAGAACTTTCCAGCACCATTTTCATGCTCGAAGCCATGTGCGCGTAATAATCCGTCGTACTGTCTCCTGGATCGGAGTAACAGTAATTCAGCGGATAATAATGCATATCCGTGATATGCGCGATGACCGTTTCGTCGGAAACGGTAAATTTTTCCTCGGCAAACGCGCCGTCCGGACCGTCGGAAAAAGACGTGAATCCGGCAAAAGCGACGACCGCAATAAACGCAACCGTCATCAAGGTCACGAGCAGATAATTCTTCCTGGTCGCGTGCATATTCTCTCCTCCCGAGGACAAGATCCTCTTAAAATATCTAGTAAATATTATATAATTTATATAAAATCAAGTCAATACCCGTCCCGATTTCTTTTACCAATATTTTGAGATCCGGAAAAGGCTCCGTTTGCCAAAACACGCAGATAAGGGACTTCTGTTAGGGCAAACGGATGCCCTAACAAGGAAAACGGACACACATGCGGTTCTTAACGCTTTCGCGCCGGATGTTTGACACGTCATATATATAAATGATATAATCAACCTGTTTTCTATATACGGAGTACGACATGCTTATCTGGGAACTTATTCTGATCGCCGTCAGCCTGTCTGCGGACGCATTTGCGGTGTCGATGTGCAGAGGACTCGAAATGCGCCGCGTCAACGTGCGCCACGCGATAGTGATCGCGTTGTTTTTCGGCGTCTTCCAGGCGGCTATGCCCGTGATAGGATATTATCTGGCGATGCTCGTAGCGGACTATATCACCGAATACGACCACTGGATAGCTTTCGGCCTGCTCGCACTGCTCGGCGCAAAAATGATATACGACGGGATAAAGGAAGGTCTGGAAGAAAAAAAGCTCAAACAAGCGACAACGCTTCCGGTAAAAGATAACGGCGCGATCGCGCCCGACGGCGTAGAATCCGCCGACGGCACTCCGGACCCCGCTGCCGCCCCGTCCCCTTCTTCCCGTAAAGAACGTCTCGACGTCAAAAAACTGCTGATCATGTCGGTAGCTACGAGTATCGACGCTCTCGCCGTAGGCATCTCCTTCGCCTTCCTCAAAGTCAATCTTTGGGTCGCCGTGGCGCTCATCGGTTCGGTGACTTTCGCGCTCTCTCTTATCGGCGTATTCTTAGGTCACCGGATAGGCGCGAAATTCAAGAACAAAGCAACGATCGCGGGCGGTTGCGTGCTGATACTTATAGGTCTAAAAATTCTTTTGGAACATCTCGGTTTCATTTCTTTCTGAAAAGCGCTCCCCTTTTTCGGTTACCGCTTCGGCGTATGAGAATAATATAGTTATATGGACAGAAAAAAATGCCTGATCGTCATTAACCGTCTTGCCGGCAATTACCGCTCTTACGACGCAGAAGCGCTTAAGAAACGATTCTCGGAGGAATACGAAGTGACCGTCCTGTACGTACCGGAGGAAGCGCCTGCTTCTACGCCTGCGGAAGGCTACGACCTTATAGCCGTATGCGGAGGCGACGGCACTCTCAACCACCTCATCAACAGCAAAATATCCGAAGGCACGGAAGTAAGATATTATCCGAGCGGCACCCTGAACGAAGCCGCCGACAGGCGCGTGCGCCGCGGACGTACCATTTCGGCTGTGGGCAATGCGGGCGGAAGACTTTTCTCGTACGTACTCGCGGCGGGCACTTTCACGCCGCTCGGCTACGTGGTGGACGCCAAGCGCAAACAGCGCTTCAAAGCTCTCGCTTACATCGCGCGCGTCATAAAAGAATATAAGGTCTGCCGTATTCCTGCGGAGCTTACCGTGGACGGCAAACGCAAGGAGGGAGTATTTACTCTTATCATGGTGATCAACTCGCCGAGATGCTTCGGCTTCCGCTTCAACAGAATGTACCGCGACGGAGGTCCTATGTGCCTGCTTACCGTACGCGCGCCGGAAAGCGACGGTATCTTAGGCAAGATTAAAATATTCTTCCCGTTCTTCCGCGCCTTTTTCGTCGGCTTCGGTAAGCCCAAGGAATCGAGCTTAATCACCTTCACGCCGTTTGCCGCACTCAACGTATCACTCAAAGAGCGCGTGACTTTCTGCGCGGACGGCGAAGCCGAGGACGCGCTACCGATAAAATTCGACGTCGAAGTTACTAAGCTGCCGTACAAGGTAACGGTAACGGACATCCGCGGAAGATAGCTCTTCTATAAGAACGGAAAACGCTCCCCGTCGGGGGAGCGTTTTTTTGATTGTGTAGCTACAGCTACCGTTCCTCTCGGAAATACGAAAGACCGAGGGAAGCCGGCGGCTGGGATTCTCTGCGGTTCACGATGCTCGTTATGATAAGGACTATTACGGTAGCGACGTAAGGAACCATCTTGATGATCTCTTTGATCGAGAAGCTCACGCCCACATAACTCGGCATTATGTAGAGCGCGCCGAAAAGTATCGAGCCGAGAATGCCCCAGTTGGGCTTCCACACCGAGAAGATGACGAGCGCCACGGCAAGCCAGCCCATTGCGTCTATCGAATATTCCCAGTTGCCGTTGAGATAGTCCATTATGTAATAGAGGCCGCCGAGACCGGATATTGCGGAACCCGTAAGCACTGCCGTATACTTATACGCCGTGACGTTGATGCCCGCGGCGTCCGCGGTAGCGGGATTTTCGCCAATGGCGACGAGGTTGAGTCCGCCGCGCGTTTTCTTCAATATAAACGCCACTACGAGCGCGAGCACTATCGCCGTATACACGAGCACGCCGTGCGAAAGGAATATCGTGCTGAACCAATCCGCTCCGCTCGAAATCGGTTTTTTGAAGCAATTAGAGAGATACACGAACCCCGTTCTGTTTATATAATTGATAAAGAAGTTCGTAAGTCCCGCGCCGAAGGTGGTGATCGCAAGACCGGTGACGTTCTGATTGCATCTCAGCGTGATCGTCAGGAAGCCGTAGATCGCGCCTCCGAAAGCGGCGAACATCATCGCAAACAGAATCCCGAAAATAATTGCCGGGAAGGCTTGTATCCCTCCGATACCGACCAAACTCAGATACAGCCTTTCGCCCACGCAACCGCCGAGCGCGCCGAGGCACATGATGCCGGGGGTGCCGAGGTTGAGGTG
>CALVNM010000022.1 GCA_944349735.1 uncultured Clostridia bacterium
GAGTCTTTGACGACGCAAATCGTGCTTTTTCCGCTTACGGATATCACCGTTATCGCGCTCCCTATCGTGATACCGAGATTTTCGAGATGTTTTTTCGTCTTTTCGTCCGTCATTATCTTGACTACTTTCAACAATTTCCCGTGAGGCGCGAATACAAGCGGCATTTTCCTTGAAACTCCTTTTCCGTATTTGATTTGCCGTAAATATGAAATATCTTTCACATTCGGTCACATTATATCAACAGTATATGCGGCTGTCAAGCAAAACGTGAAATATTTTTCATATTTTTCGTATTGCAATTATTCTTTGCGGAAGGTATAATGTTAAATATGGCTAAAGAGATACGCGAACCGCGTCAGGAGCGGTCGATAGAAAAGAAAAACAAAATAATCCGCGCGGGTTACGAATTATTCTCGGAAGTCGGATATTATAATACGAATACCGCGGAAATAGCGCGTCGCGCGGGCGTTTCCACGGGGATAGTGTACGGGTATTTCCGCGACAAGAAGGATATACTGACGGCGGTGCTCTCTCTTTATATGGATAAGATTTGCGAGCCGATATTCGGTATGTTCGACGACATTTCCGCAGCCGGGATACGCGAAGTCATACCGAAAATACTCGATTCGGTGATCGTCGCGCACCGCGATTACGCCAAAATACACGAAGCGTTACATTCGATGACGCACACCGACGACGAGGTGAACGCGGCGTTCATCAAACTGGAGGACGAAATTACGTTGCGTCTCGAAGCGGCGTTGTCCGAAGCGGGTATCGGGCTCGACGCGCCGCGTGAGAGGATACATTTTGCGATGGACGTGATACAGTCTTTCGCGCACGAATACGTCTACGATCACCACGAGTACATCGATTACGCGAAAATGCGCGGGATAGTGACGGAAACGCTTTACGCGCTTTTCGCCCAATGACCTTACTTTATAACGGAAAAGCGCGCCCCTGTGGGCGCGCTTTATTTGTATATTAACGATTGTCGATATTTTTTATTTCAGAGGGATCCGCGCTACAGAGTATCTCCATGTTGCGGAATATCTTTTCGGCGTCCCAGTCCCACCATTTCAAGGCGAGCAAATATTCGATCAGCTCGTCGTCGAATCTTTTTCTTATTACCCTGCAGGGATTTCCCGCCGCGATCGTATACGGCGGAATATCTTTCGCTACTACCGAATCGGCGCCTATTATGGCGCCGTCTCCGATATGTACGCCCGGTAAAACGGTTACGTTCTGCCCTATCCATACGTCGTTACCTACCACGGTATCCCCTTTCAACGGAAGCTCGTCGAGCGCGGGTATGCTTTTTTCCCAACCGTGAAGCATAAGGCTGAACGGATAAGTGGTCACGGAAGCCATGCGGTGGTTCGCGCCGTTCATAACGAATTCCACGCCTTTGGCGATGGCGGTGAATTTCCCTATGATGAGTTTATCGCCTATGAAATCGTAATGATGCGTAACGTGCGCTTCGAAGTTTTCGGAATCCTCCGGATCGTCGTAATAGGTATAGTCGCCTATGACGATATTAGGGCGCGAAACCGTGTTCTTTATAAAACATATCCGCTTCAAAGAGGGATTGGGATGCGCGCATGCGGGATCCGGTCCGTATTCGATCGGCATAAGCGATTCTCCTCTATTTATTTGCGTCGATAATGACGGACGATCTAACGTTTATCGCCTTTCCCGCGTAATTCGGCGCGGCGCGCTTCGGCGACAAGCCGTAAATCGCGCTCTCTGTCCGCTTCCGCTTCTATCGCCGCGTTACGCTCTCTCGCGGCTGTACGTTCCGCCATAAGCTCCTCTCTGCGCGCCGCGAGTATCTCCTCGTCCCGCATAAGAGCCTCGACGCGTTCGCGTTCCGCACGTTCGCGTTTGAGGCGGTCTTCCGCGATGAGCTTTTCGCGTTCGAGCAGAAGCGCGTTTTCCTCGGCGGCAAGCTCCGCTTCCTCGAGACGGGCTTTCAATAATGCGTTGTTCTTGCCGTAACGCAACTCGAATTCTTCGTCATCACGTTTCATTTTTGCTCTGAACTGCTCGTTCTGTCTCCGCAATAAAGCTATTTTACGAGCGCGGTATTCGTTGGCTTCACGCACTCGCTTACGCTCTTTGAGCATAGCGCGCAGACCGAGATTTACTTTTATGTCGCGTTTCCACCACATAGGCACGTCGGGCGCGTTCTCGTACTTCTCTACGGACAAGTAAAATTCGCTGACGGGAACCTGTTCGTCGCGCTTCTGCGGCGAGCGTGCTACTGGGATATATAACTCGGGATCGTCTGTCTTATACATACCCGAATTATACCGCCCGAACGCATTCGTTGTCAATATGCGCGCAAATTAAAAGCGGCTCGGAATATCCGAGCCGCCCTTACTAAGTCCCGCTTATTTCTTGACTATTTCTTTGATCTCCTCGATGTCGTCCCTGATGACTTCGACGATCTCGAGTTTTTCGGCGAGACTGTTGATGAGAGTCTGATATTTTTCCTCGCGCGCCTTGCTGTCCTTTATCTGCAAGACGAATAATGCGACGAATAACATAGCCCATAAACCGCTGTTAATCGCGGTCTCCCATATTTGTTCCCACATTTTTGCCTCCTTTTCTGCTTTTTACTCCCGTCTTTTTCACTTTAATGCCGTCGTAAAGCCCGGCTATCGCGGCAAGGCACTCGCCGCACAGATGCAATTCGCGCACCACCGGCGTACCGGAACGCTTGACCGCATAGTCGGCAAGATTGGCGCATGCGCCGTTATCGCATTTCACCCTAACTTTAAGTTTCGTCAGTTCCATACCTCTCACCTCGTCAGGTTCCAGTTAAGAAGCAACATATAGTTGCGGGAGCCGAGCAGCGTGATCAATTCGTCGGACGACATAAGGAGCATATAATGAGCCTGATTCTTGTCGTATGCCGAGTAGAACTCTTTCGCGGCATCCGTTCTGCGGGCGTATTCCGCCTGCTTTTCCGCGCTTATGCCGTTCTCTTTCTCATACTCCGCTTCCTTTGCGGCAGTCTCCAATATCGCTTCGCTACGCTCTTTCTGCATCTCCTGGAGCATGGTCGCGCGCTCTCTCTGATACGCAGCCTCTCTTTCGGCGAGTTTACGGTTATACTCGTTGATCTCTTTTAGCCGAGATTCTTCCTCTGCTTTGAGTTTGCTTATTTTTGCTTCGAGATCCGCAGCATACGTCAGATCGTATTCGCGCAACGCGTTCTCGTAGACCGCTTCGGCTTCGGCAAGTTTATCGCGTATTTCGTTATATTTCAAGTCGTATTCCTTGTCGTAATTGGAGTACGCCTCGGCTTCCGCCCTGTTTATGAGTTCGTTGCCGTAGCTCATGATCGTGGAATTGACAAGCCCCTGCAATATCATATCGCCGGTATATTCTTTGCGGGCTTCATCGGCAGCAGTCTTCGTCGAAGCTCTGTCCGTGCTCTCCTTTGCCTCCAACTCCGCGCGCAGATTTTCAAGCGTATCCGTCTCAGAATCGTATTTTTCGGTAGCTTTATTGACGTTTTTCTCGTAATCCGGCAATAAAGCCGTCTCCGCTTCTGCCGCTATCTCCTCTTCGCTTTTACCGACATATTCTATCGGCTTTTCGTTCAGAGACGGAGGCACGCTCTCCTCGGGATCGGGAAATTCCACGCCCGTTTGCTTGGCTCTGTAATCCGCTTCCATTTCGATGAGGCGGTCTATGAGTTCCGTTCTGTCGGCATAGTACGAGGAATCCGCATCGGCGTTGCCCGCGCCGTCGGCATCGCTGCCCGCGTCGGGCTCGGCTCCGGACAGCTTGTAACCGAAATCTCTGAAAGCTTTTTTGATCTTGTCGAGTATTTCGTCGGCTTTTTCTTTGACTTTATTCTCCGCCATCGGCTTCACCTCCGTTGTTTTGCGTCATCGCGGTCAACATATCTATCTTACGCGACAGCGCGACTACCCTCGCGGTAAGTTCCTGTATCAATTCGATGATGTAATCAGTTTGCATTGTACCTCCTGTTGACATCGATGAGCAGCTGTATCTCGGTAACGGACAACTTGTCGTCTTCGGCGTCGATCTGGATGGCGAATCCGTCCCCTATGGCGTTGAAAGACGTTCCCGTAGCCCTGACGGAACCGCGCATTTTGCGAGTATACGCCTCGTCGTCCGCAAGTACCGTAAGATTTACGTCGTATGCGCTCGTAAGATACAGCCTTCTCAGGATCTTGGCGTCGGCGATCTCTCCGAGATTGGATTTCGGACTGCGCCAATGCTTGGCGAGCGGAAGCGCGAAAAGCTTACCGGAATCGTTGATCATACCGACGTGAGAGCCTCTGTTGTTGCCGAAACGTACGAAAAGCTTCTGCATTTCGCTGTTGGTGACCCCGGTAAATCCTATCACGTCCGCTCCCCGCACGATATCGATGCCTTCGGAATACAGGTCGAAAGCGAATATGGCGTTGTTCACTACAATTCCCAATCCCTGAGGACTTTCGTCGCCTACTAGCTCGTCGCCCTCTTTTTTCATCACCGCGGCGAGATAATAACGGTTGCCGAAAATACATCCCGCAGCCCTCGAAGCGTCGAAGATGAGCGGCACGACTTTCGGAAAGAACTTTTTGACCTCGTAGCCGTCGAACGAATACATTTCGTTACCCGCCAAGAATACCATCATCGAATAATCGGAAGCGACGGTATCCGTACGTATCTTGTCTTTTGCGCTGAAAATACGCGAAAGACTGTATTCCGTAGGATCGACGTACGCCGTAAGCCTGTAGACGGAATATTCGCGGAAAATATAGATATAATTCTTGAAAGACACTATCTTGAGTATCTTTCCGCCAGCATCCATGAGGCTTATCGAACCTCCGCCCGCTTCCGGCGAAAATTCGTAAGGCTTGAGCGGCGCGCTGAAATATATGGTGTCGGGTTCGGCGGTGCTTACGCCGAACACACGGTCGTAGTGCATACATACCGAACTCATGCCCGGTACGTCGGGATACTGCTGATAGGTGTCGGACCCGTCGTATATACAAAGGCCGCCGGAACCCATGAAAATGAGGCAACAGTCCTTTTCGTTCATGTAATAATTGATAAAATCGGTTTCGTCCGACTCGTTGAATACGGCGTTGAAATACGTGAACCCGCCCGTCTCGGTAAGAGAGCAACGGAAATAATGGTGGAGCGTGCCGTAAACAATGAGTTCGTCGCACGTGTCGCCGGTATCCCTGTCGTAGCGCAGATAATGGTGCATTTTGAGTATCTTCTGTCCCTGCGTGTCGAGACGCGGCAACGTCACCTCGTTGCCGCATGCCGTGTATTCCGCTTTGCCTACTCCGAAAGATTGCGACAATTCCCCTCCGTACAGCCTGATATTGTATCCGTAGCTACAATAATTGATAGACAATGAGTCTTCCGGAGTGTCTGCGTCAACCCCTCTGAAATGAGTAATATCGTATCTTGTGCGACGTACTGAAGGCACGACGTCTTTGCGGAGACGCCCTATCATACAAACCTCCTCGGCGGCAATCTGAAAGATTTGAGCCTACGCGTAAGGTTGCCGACGGCGTTGTCGAAACGCGCCTTATAAAACTCGGCTTCCTCGATGTATCCCAGTCTGTAATAGTACTCGGACGCCACTCCTATCGCCATCACGTATTCGGTGAACTGCGGAGGCAATATCACATCGTCGTCAGGCGCCAACGTCCCGAGATGGAACAAATACTCCACTTCGCCCGTTCCGCTGAAGTCTCCGGCTTCAACGTATGTGGGATACATCACGAAAGGTATTTTTGCTCCGTACGCCCGAACGCACAATATCTCTCTGACGCGATAGGTAAAATCGGAATACAGGGCTTTGCCGCCGCTGAACTCTACTGCCTCTTTGTTCTTAAGCGGGATATGCTCGAGAACCAGTTCCGAATAAATGGTATTGGCGCAATCGCACAGCTTGGTAAGCGCGCTGCTTTCCTCCGTGACGCTGAAGCCCTCAAGCCCTATTATCGCAGCCGCTCGCGTCAGTATATCGCTTAATTTCATATCATCTCCTTCGGGGAGCCGACCGATAAGTCGGCTCCGCTTATTTGATTTTCGTTATTCGGCACGGTTTTACGCGGGATCTTCTATCCCTTTCAGCAATCCCTGTCCGCGCGGATAAGCGGATACGAGGTTGGCATATTTTACGAGAGTAGCGGTATATACCGCTTTGCGGTCTACCTGACTCAATATCGAACCGTTGTCGCCCTCGAGCCACTCCCAATCGCACAGCTGTACGAGTTTGAAGGCGTCGGTATTGAGGAAGTACATTTCTCCGTCCCCGACGAATCTCTCGCCGCATACGGGTACGCCGTTGAAGGAAAGCGTTTTGAAACCGCCGTCGAGATTGAGATAGTCGATGTTCGTCCTCGTCAGCATAAGCTGATTGAGGTACTGTCTGCGGGTTTTGAGAGAGCATACTATCATATTAGTAGGCATGCTCGACCTCAGCGTTATCGTATCGAAAAATTCCTGCATAACGTCGAGCGAAAGCTCGCTTTCTAGACTCTTTATGCTCGGCTGTACCCCGGGATTTATCGTCTTGCTGACGCCGTAATATGCGGTTTCGGTGCTGTCGAATAGATACGGAACGCCGTTTACCTCGTTATTTACGGACTTTTGCATGTATATTTTGTCGTTCGCGGCAATATCCTCGTGCCCCAGCGCCACCGTAGGAGGTATGGATACTACGTTATTGATGTAATCCACGTCTGTGATCCTTACGCCGGAGTAAACATACGTGCTGCCGCGCATGATGTCCACGCACATTCCCGCAGAAAGGCGTCTCGCGTCGTCGACCTCCAGAACATGCGGGAGCGTGTTGGACGCGCTGCGCGCTTTGAGCGTGGCAAGCAGTCCCGTACCGGAACTCCACATCATTCTGTTCAGGTTGAACTGCGCGGTGCGTATCATTGCCTGCACTTCGGCGTTAAGGATACCGACAAGGCTGGTTGCGTTGTCGCGGTTGGCGCGCAAGACCTTATCGGTAATGTCTATTACGCCGTAAATATTGCGCAGAGGGACCGTCAGTCCCGCGCGGAGGGATTCGGCGGATACGGGCAAATCTCCGTCTTCCGTCGTAGCTCCTATGCCGCCTGAGATACCCAATTCCACGGGAACGACGGCGTTTTTACCGCTGACTAGCGCGGCGGTCTTCTCGATCGAAGAATAGAAAGGACTTACACCGCTGTTGAGCTGGGCGCATATCGCGTCCAGGTAATACGATTTAAGCACGGTATCTATCGATTCAATGGTTAACATTCTCAGTCTCCTTTTGCTTTATTGAAAGTTTCCATCGCCATTTTGCCCGCCTCGCTGACCGACGAGGGGCGAGGAGACGGCACGATGGGTATTTCTCCTCCGCCCAAAGGCATCACGGGCGTTCGGCGCCTCTCCGACATCTTTTCCTCCGTTTTTACTTCTTCTTTGTCCGCGTCCGCGGATGCGGCTTCAGATATCGGCTCCGGCGCACGTACTTCTGGAGAAGTTCCGTTTTCTCCGGCGGCGTAGCGTTCTGCAAGTACGTGAAGCAAGGCTTTTTCGAGACAGTTATCGTCCCCGAGTAGCTCTCCGTTGCTCTCGAGGTAACCCGTAAGTTCCTTCCCGAGATTGCGCGCCACGGGATATTTTTCGCCGAGCGCTTTGACTTTGTCCGCCCATTTGGCTGTCTCTGTCTTTGCGTTGAGCGCGCCTTCAAGCTCCTTGATGCGTTGTGATCGGCGCGTAAATTCCGCCTCCAACGCATTGTAAGCGTTCAACAGATCTTCTCCGGTCTTGAATTTACCGTAAGAGGCACCTTCCGCCTTATCGCCTGCGGCGGGGCTTATATGTGATTGCTCTTTCAGATTCTCTTTTCCCATTTTTACTCCTTTATGTTGACTGCGCTCTGCGCCTCTGCTGTCGCGGCGAGTCGCGCTATAACTTTGTGCCTTCTGATATGTTCGTTGATGATCTTGCGGCTCTTGTCGCTAAGAGTATCTCTGCCGGAAACAAGGCATGCCGTATGCTCCTCGATATGCAGTTCGTGATCGTCCACGGCTTCCACTTCGCATTTTTTCTCGTCCGACATATCGAGATTTTCCGTTGCGGCTTTGCGAACGTGCAGCTCTTCGCGGCTTCTCGACGCCTCCCAATTGCCGAAACCGAGCATTTCCACTATCTTGGCGCGGTTGCGGTTGCTTATCTTGCCGTTCTCGTCGCTAAGCAGCCCGTACTTAAGCAACTCAAGCACCATGTTTTTGCGCGTGGCGGGCGTTTCCACCATCTCGGAGTTGCTCTCCATGACTATGTCTTCGCTCGTAAGGCGCGAGCCTTTGAACGCCACGACTTCCACGGTCCCGTTCTCGCCGCTTATGCGTATGAGGCGCTCCGAATCCACGAATTGCTTATAAAGCCTAAGTATCTTACGCGCGACTTCTTTCACCGCCGCTCGTATAGACTCCGTTGTTACAGACAGTCTGCTGTAATCCTGCTCCAGTAGCAGAGAAAGCGCGTATCCGCTTATCGCGCTCAGCGTCGCGCCGGACACGTTAAGGAGATTGCTTATGCCGGAAATGCTCTGAAATTCCGAAAGCAACCTGTCCTCCTCGTCGCGGAATTCCTGCGGTACGCTCCCCGCGCTCATTAGTACCGGAGGATTAGAACCCTGACGGTAGACGACGATCTTACCGGGCGCAAGTCCTTCTTCCTCGAGCAAGTCGGTATCCACGCTGCCGTCTTCGACGGCAAGCACGCCTGCAGAAAGCCTGTTCATGAATTCGTGCTTTCTGTTTTTTACGGCGTTATACGCTCTCTGAACCGGGATAAGCCTTTCGATGATGCTCCGTCCGTAGAAAGATGCGGGTTGTTCGAGCGCTACCTGTCTGACGAATGGATACCCTCGTTTGCCTTCGGCGGCGTTGACGTAAGGAAGCTCACCTTCGTACAGTACGCGATTGCCAGCTACGATCACCAGCCTGCCGTTAGCGTAAGTCGTATCCGGCAATTCGTATCGCTCCAGCACTATGGCGTAATCGCTCTTGACTTCCTTGGATACGCGTGTGCCGAGACCGCGCCTAAGGGATTCCCCGTCCACGTCCGAATTAAGCACCGAAACGTCTTCCGCTTCCACGTCTATTCCCCATATATTTCGTATCACGCTTACCGGATAGGCTTTGGCGTGTATTATGCTTCGGCAGGAGTCGACGTCGGGAGCGGAAAGCGAATCGGGATATATCTCGTACGGAGGGCATACGGCTATGCGGACGCCGCCCGTAGCTTTGCCTTCCGCGTCTACGCCGTCGTCCCATACCACTTTGTAGAAAGCGGTCCCGGTAAGCTCCGCCCAATAGTTGGCGTCTCCGAAGAGCTTCACGAAACCGTTGTCCTGCTGAGTGGCTTCGATGATCTTGGTGGCGAGCTTGGCAGTATTGACGTCGCCCTCGTCGCTGCTTGACGGTCTCACGGTCACGGCGCAGTTTACGCGCGCAAACTTGGCGAGCCTAGTTTCGATAAGCGGCGCGATATGGTTATATACCTCGCGCTCCTGCCAGAAATAACGCTTATCCGTCTCCGTGAGTTCCCCTCTGGAGTCGAGAACGGAATATTGGTTGCCCGACATGAAATTGACGTTGAGTAGCCATTGCGCTTCTATACGCTTACGCGCTTCTCTGCGCGCGTCGAAATCGGCACGCACGCTGCGGGCAAGTTCTTCTTTCTTAGATGACATATATCCTCCTATCCGAAATATTTAGTTTTCAACCTGCTTTCTCGGAGCAGCTTTTCTTTATAGAGTGCGTTACGCGGTTTCCTGCTCTCCTTAGGTTCGTTGGTCGGCCGCGACATAATATAGTATCTGAGTTCGTCCAAAGCATGGTCGTCCCGCTTGACAGGCACGTCTCCGTTTCCCCACCAATAACCTTTGAGTTCACGGATAAGGTTAACGCAGGTACGGAAAATATATATCCTCGGCGGGCGCGCGGCAAGATACTCTTTCACCCGCGTGATCCCGGCGAACAGTTGTTTGTTAACGGAAGGGTTTACCGCAATACCTTTCTCGTAGAACAGCTCGCTTACCGATTTTACCGACGCAAGCGTCCGCTGATTGGCGGCAGAATCGATAAGCGCTTCTAGCCTGCCGTCCACCGCGCGCGCCCAACCGAGCGAATCTGCCAGCTCGAGGATCTTTTCGGCATGGTAGGAAATATCCTTGCCCTTTTCGTAATGTTCCGCGACTACGTAGATTACGCCGTCGTAATCCATACAATAGAAGTGACAGGATAACGGATTATTCAAGCCGGGATCTATGCTGACACCGCTCTGCCACTCCCTCGGAAAATCGAAAGGCTCTATTACATGTACCGATTGATCGAATTCGGGATACACAAGACCTTCATTCGCGCGGAAGCGTCCGTATTTCCTGGACTCCAGACTCTCGGATGTCATGCTCGCCGCCAGGCGCTCGATCTCCGCCTTGTCGAGGAAGGGATTATCCTCCCATTCCATGCTCTCCCACCATACCTCCGGATCGTCCCGCGCGTTCAGATATATTTCGTCGTAAACCCATGTCAGACCCTTAAGCGGCGTCATGGTACCGAATATTTCGCCCACCTTGTCGAGTACGCGCATACGGCATTCTTCGTATATGTCGGCGGGCGGTTCTTCGTCGAACCAAACGAAATCGAGGGATGCTCCCTGAAATTTCTCTCTGCCCTGCGTTGACGTTTTGAAAGATACGGAAGAAATTCCGCCGAAAACGTTACGGATATATATAGTGTCTATGATGCCTCCGCAAGGGAAGTCGCGGCTTCCGGACTGCATGGTGACGCGCTCTATCCATTCCGGATTGAGGTAATTGAGTACTTTGGCTTGCGCGACATCCCTTTGCACTTCCTGCGACACGGATACGATCCAACCGTTTACGTTCTCGCGGTTGGGGCGGTAAGGATGCGCGCCCCTGGCGAGCCATATCGCTTCCACCGCCCCGCATTCCGTTTTGCCGCTCCTGTTCCCTCCGAAGACCCATCTGTTCCTCTTTGCGCATTTGTGAAATGCCATTTGCTTAAGGTGCACCTTGTCTCCCGTATTGTAGCGATCCAGTTTTTTACCTGCCGCGCGCATCCTGAGTTCTCTTTCTATCTTCAATATCCGCTCAAGGCGCTCCCGTTCTCCGCTTTTCAGCATAATATCTGTCCGCTCCTTCTCTCAAAATATCTTCGACCCTTTTGTCACGCGCCCGTGTCTCCGACTCCTCCGCTCTCGCGTTGGCGCTTTCTATCTCTTCCAAAAGACGGACAGCTCTTTCTCTGCGCGTTTTACGGGCGTATTCCACCATTCTTGCGTCCATCCTGTCATAAGGGAAAACGGTCATGAGCGCGTCGTCCTTGCCGTGTAATTCGAAGCGACCCTTCGCCATATCGTAATGCAACGTGTATTCCGCGTCGATCTCTCTGAGTCTCGCCGCTATGTCGTGTACGTCCCTCTCAATCAACATACTTCGTTCCTTTTTTACAAAGTTTTTGTTTTAGCGACCGTGCTTTAGGTCTATAATCCCTCTATGAAATATTTTGTGGCGGCTGTCGCAGCCTGCATCATAGCGGTAATAACGCCCATTCCGGTCGTAGCCGAAGCCGCGGGTACGCCGCACATAGTCGTAAGCGGCGACGTATGGCTGTCTGACGCGGAAGGCGTAAGGCTCTTTATGTTGCCGAATACCTATTACGCCCGAATAAACAATCTGGACGAAAATTATTATTACGTTACCTTCAACGGCGTTTCGGGCAAAGTCAATAAAAACGAAGTCTCTACAGTCGGATACCATACCCAGGCGACAGGAACGCTGCGCGACCTGACGATAGCCGAAGAATATTCCGAATTTACGGCCATCAACCTCAAGACATCTCCGGACCTCGGCGCGGAAAACGCCGTCGCGGTTCCGGTGACCGCCACGGTTACGTTTATAGGGACTTACCCTACGTCGTCGGGAATGTGGTATTACGTGAAATACGAACAGTTTTACGGCTATATACGTGCGGAACGTACGGAAACGCCGGAGATGATTATCCCCGACTTCGTCCCCGAACCGGAGCCGGATACCGAAACTTCCGCGCCTCCGAGTGAAAACGAAGAAGACGAAGGAGTACTGTCTGCGCTGGAGAGCCGCGAACTTCAGATAATTATAATCGTAGGGCTTGCTATCCCCGCCATAGCCATAGTAGTCCTGCTGTTCCGTCCGAGAGCGGGCAAACGGGAAAAATATTATGAGGACTGATCATACTCGGATAATTCCTTGATAAGTCGGGTTTTCTCCCGCACGAGTTCCTCGTCCGTCATGGACGCGAATTCTCCTTCGGGACAAATCAGTTCCATATATGCTTTTGCGGCGGCGATGTCGGGAGGATAATGTTTATTCTGCGTTTTCTCTTTGACCGGTTTCCTGTTGCCTTCCTCATCTATTACGTATTCGGTCAGAGTTTCTTCCACGGTGTAGCCTTCGGCTCTGCGACAGATGCTCTCGAGTATCCTGTCCTTCTCTCGCTCCTTGCCCATCATCTCTCCCCGCCTTTGAAATTAAGTGACAGTTTATACGCTTCGTCGACCCGTTCGGCGCATTCGATAAAGAGCCTTTCGTTATCGAAATACTCTATGATCTTATTTTCAGAAAACCCGAATATCTCTATATACCTTCGTAGCTTGTCGATAGCAGAATTTTTACGAGAACGCAAAAGAGAAAGCGAAATGCCTAACCTCTCCGCCAGTTTGTCTTTGTTGACACCCTTGAAATATATGCCTTCGATCGCGTCCCTCTGCGGTTTGGTCAGAAATCCCAAAGCCGCTACCATCGCGTTACGCAGCGCGAGAAGATTGTCTAGAGCGTCGGCTGCGCAAAATATTTTGTCATATATCACGTTCGCCGCCGTTTCTCGCGAATTGCATTCGTAACTGTACAGATATTTCAGTCTGCGCCTGTAACATCCGATCAGATTCGGAAATGCGGGAAAGGCGTACAATAACGTTGACGCCATCTTGGCAGATATCATAAATTTCCTCCCTTATCATGACCGTAATACGAACATATGTTCGTCTTTGTTCACAGTATATCACCCTCCTCGAGCTAAGTCAATAATGCGGGCAGACAAATTTTTAAGCATGCGCAAACGTCCGATTATCGGGACACAAAAGCGCGTTTCGCGCAGAAAAGCTCCTTATCTTACAAGAAAATAACGCACGACAAAAAACGGGACTTTGAGTCCCGTTTGCCCTGAGATGCAATTCGTTATGTCCTTATGAAAGGCGAAATTATACGTTCGTCTATATAATACTTCCTTTTGGTCTCGTTGAAATAGGCGACCAACGTTATCGCGTTATATCCGACGAACGCCGCGGGGACTATGGCGATCGGAACCACTCCTACCGTGAATACCGCCGTTGAAGCGACTATACCGCACACCGATACGAGAAGCGCTAGAAATGAGGGATAGACTTCCTTGACCTCGGAGAATTTGAAATCTCCGAAAAAGGCTTTGCATGAATCGGCAAACTTCATATTCTCGCATATCGTAAGAGGTATCCATCTGCCGAAAAGGCTTATGCGCAACGCATATAAGGCTAACGCGATAAGCAACGCGATCAGCAACCCTATGACATTGATTGCATTGAAAAGCCACGATGCGAGGAAATACGTCCCTATGAAAATAAGTATGTCCAGCGGCACCGTTATTGCTGTATAAGTAAGCGCGAAAAGAGCGCCTTTACCCGCCATGGCGATCATCGCGTTGAGGAATCCGGAATTGAAATTCGACGACATTTTGTTATATAAAACATATGCCGCGGGAACTAACGCGAAACTTACCCCCAACCGCATAAGGACGAATATCACCACGTAAAGTACGACCGCCCTCGTTATTTCTGCCGAGTTGTGTGAAAAGAAGATCTTAAGTCCTTCGTTCAGAGAATGTCCCGCTTCGCGGTTGCCGGAGAAGAACAGATCGAAGTCCTCGCGTATCTCGTCCGCGAGGTCGATGTCCTCGTCCATGGCTTCGAGGATCGGATCGGTCACGGATACGAATACCGCCACGCCTATGAGTATGAGAACGGTGGTGTATAAAAACACTTTGACTATCAGACCGATATTGGATATAGTAAGAGAAAGAGCGTGTCGGGTATTCATCAGCTTCTCCTTTTGGGTTTGTAGTAGAAATATTCTCTCGGATAATCCTCCCTCTTGATCCCGAGTATCTCGTAATACGATACGAAAGTAAGCGCGACGATATATGTAAAAGTTAAAGAATACGTCACCGTTTCCACTATTATAGAAGCTATGGCGTTACCTGCCGCTCCCACGGCGACGCCCGTGCCTACGCAAAGGATAACTGGAAGAGTGACAGCTCCGAACATCCTGAGCTGAAGTTTACCCGTTATTTTCCCAGCCGACGCGGTGAACGCATGGAAGGATCTTAACCCGTTGAAAACCATAAAAGGCAGATACAACACGCCTATAGTGACCATGAAACACAGTAGCAGGAAAGCGAGCAGCCCCGCAATGCTGCTGAACAAAGCGGCTACGGCAACATCCTCGAATGTCTGGAACATAACGAAAAGCGTCGTAAGCAACGCCTTGATTATCAAGGTAATCGCCATATACATGAGCGTAGCCGCCATGACAGGGAAGAAACTCTCGTTGAACTCGCGGAACATACCACTGAGCTTGAATACTCCCACGCGCATACTGCGCGCTACGACCGTAGACATGACCGAAAAGAAAAACATTATGAAAATAACGGCGACGCACAATCCGCCTACCGTGACCTGCCAGTGAAGGTTGCCGTTGAAGCACCAGGCATGCCAGAAATCGGTATCCCCTACCGTAAAATCGGAAAGCCACTTGAATACGACTGCATTGGGAGCCGCGAACGCGGCTACAAAGCCTACGGGAAGCGCGAGCAAGAACAAAGTCAGGAATCGCTTTCCTTTCTCGAGGACAAAGAGATACTCGAACGTCTTTTTGATATACTGCATTATTTCCTCTTCTTTTTCTTCTTACTTTTGTTAGAAGGAGTCCGTGTATTGGCGGGAACT
This sequence comes from uncultured Clostridia bacterium, assembly GCA_944349735.1. GTDB lineage: Bacteria > Bacillota > Clostridia > Christensenellales > DTU072 > Stercoripulliclostridium_A. The sequence goes on from CALVNM010000022.1 coordinate 15,073, forward strand.
TCGGTTTCGGCATCTGCCCCATCCTTCGCTCCCGAAGACTCATTTCCGGTGTCTTCCGCAGCTTTTTTACTACGAGGAAGTTTTCCGGTAGCATAAAGGACGGCAACTGCTATCGCAGCCGCCAAGGCGACTCCTCCGAGCGCCCCGAGCGTTATCCACAGCGGCAGAAGTCCGCTTCCGTCTCCGTCATCGTTTTCCTCAGTAACGAGATAATACGTGGCGTTGTTGAGCGAAGTCTCGAAGCGCATCCAGGAAACGCCGTATGAGAAATTCTTGCTCTCGTAACCGTCTTGCGAACCTACCAGCAGCGCTACGGCGGTTACTTTTTCGGGTACTTCGATATTAAATATCAGAGCGCTTTCTGGTATAGCGGATACAACGCCGTTGACGCTGAGTTCGTATACCAATCTGTAGACATATCTCGCGTTGCCTATGCCGGACAACGCGCTCGCCTTACCTCCGTCGTAATTGTCTGCTTCGAACCGCGCCACGGTTATTTTGACCTTTACTATGTCGCCGCCTAGCGCTTCGACTGCCGCGGAATCCAGATTCAATACCTTGATTTCTCCGAATAAGAGATCGTCGTTAACGATTTCCACTTCGTACGTAGCTCCGTTCCTGTATGCGTCCTTAAACTCCTTGAGTTCTCCTGACACAAAGGCGAAATACTGCTCCGACGCGCCGGGCGACGAAGACATGAAAGAGAGCATCAGCGCACTGTACGCCGCATACGCCTTCTCGTAAAGAGCCGCGTTTACCTTGTCCTTGTTGTTCTCGATCTCCGCGCCGTAGTTTATCATGTTCTCTTCCACGTTGAGCGTGGATACGTGTCCGTTGTTCCCTACCGACTGCACGGTGAAACGCTCGTCCACCGAGATCTCCACTTTATACCCGAACAGAGGGCCCATCTCCTGGTTGCCTACGCGGTCGATAACGTAATAATAATAATATCCGTCCGATCTTATATCGAATTCGAGCGTAAAATCTATCTGCGCCGTGCCTTCCGGGAATTTATCGTAACTCGCTACTGGATGCATCTCGGGACCTTCGCTTCCCTCCGGTATGTCGTCGGTTGTCAGCTCCGTATCCGTATAAAACACTTCCGCATAGCCTATTCCGCTATAGCCCGAGCCGAAAGCGCCGAACTGCCTGTCGGTAAAAGAAGCGGAGCATTTGAGAGCATAACTTCCGTCCGATTCCGTTATCCTGTAAGCCGCGACCAGATTGCCGTATTTATCCGCTTTGACCGTAGGCGGTTCCCAGTCCACGTTACGTACGATGTAATTGGCATACATGGGATTCTCGCCGTCGAGAGTACACATTACGTTGAGTTCGCCGTTTATGTGCACGGTCACAGTCAGCCTCTTAGTGGAATTGACAGTCTCTATTTCGGACCATTCCGCGTCGAAATAGGAACCTTCGTCCTCTCTCGTCACGCTTCCCGCGCTCGTCACTTTCATATAAGGAATTTCCGAATCTTCGACGTCGTCGCCCTTAATCGCCCACGACCAAAGATCGTCCACGAGCTGCGAGTCATCGGTATTGGACGCATCCACATCGTACGCGATATAAATACCCGTGACCGACTGCGGCGCGCTTATTCTAAGAGTCACGCCTCTGTATGCGTCGTTGAAGCCTGCGACTACGGGGTATTCGGATACGTCCTTAACCTCCAGCGTACCGCCGCCGGAACCTATCGACGAGTTATTGTCAGCATACGCTCCGAAGCCGCCGAACGAGAACGCCGCGGCTAAAGCGGTACAGACAAATACCGCTATCATGACGCACGCCGCCGCGCTGCGGCGCGTGCGTGTTTTGTCGGATCTTAAATTCTCCATCTGCGTTTCTTAGCTTCGTGTTTAGCTTTAAGCTCTCTCGTATATTGCTCTTCGAGGCTTCCGCGGTTCTCGCTCCATTTATATATCTTGCGGGCGCCCGCGTTGACATGCTTGCGCTTACGTATCGGAGCGGTCACGAATACCGCTATCACTCCGAGTATTATTATAACTACGGCGCCTATAACTATTATCACCCAGTACGGGAAATCGTTGGAGTAGAACACGATCTCGCCCGAAGAATCGGCATAGAAGGTTATGTAGTCTCCCTCTCTGGTAAACTCGGTAACGCCGGAAAGGTTACCCAAACCTTCGACTACGAGATTCTGACTGTTGATATACTCGTCCGGTATCTTGGCATAGAATTTGACCTTCTCGCCGAGGACGGTAGTCATTCCGTTCTCTTTGACCTCTATCACCTGCACCGTTGCCTTCTGCCCTAAAATACGAGTGAAGAAGTTGCTCTTGTTGACCGTGTCGTAAACCTTGGAGAACGACACGGTGATATTCGAACTGAAGCCTCCCGGCGTGGTTATATAGGAACCTGTCGCGGAATCCGTGATCTTGTTGGTGGATATTTTCACCATAAGACTGTATACGGGTTCGTAAACTTTATAGTTCGCCGCATGTAATCCGCCGAGCGTCCACGAGGTTATCACTACTTGATACGTGCCTACCTCGGACTTGTTGCCCATAGTGGTGGCGGTCATCTTGAGTACAACTTCGTCGCCGACCATTACGCCGTAAAGTTCTCCCGTCACCGTCACGTTGGGCAGTCCGTCGTAAGCCTTGTTCTGCACCTTGATGTTCTCTATACTGATCTCTTTGGGATTGATCCTGAACATCGCGTTAAGCTCAGTGGCGAAATAATTGGGATCGTCTATAACGGCTTTTATGCTGTAATTGCCGGCTGACAGCGGCATATTCTCGTATCCGGGGAATTCTATTCTCACGCCGACGCCCGCGGGAGAGGTCACCACGACGGGCACGCTCACCGATCCGTATATCTGATTGGAGAGCAGATCGGGATCGAACGTTATGGAGCTTACCGTAGCTCTCGTGATGCTGTAAGTAATACGCGCGCTGTCGTCCGTGATGTAGTAATCGGGATGGTTCAGCGTGGCTACCACGTAATACTCGCCGACCGACGAAGGCGGAACGACGCTCGGTATCTCGCCCGAATTATCGGAAGAAGCATAGTACTTGCAAAGTATCATGCTCTGTATATCCGCATAATTAAGTTCGTCTATATCCACCAGCGTATCGATGTCTATCCTCGGCAAAGCCGCCGCGGTATTGCCGTAAGTATAGGAATATCTGTCCACGACCGACGTCTCGCGGTAATAATCGATCTCTATCCCCTTCTTGTTCACGTAGATCGCGTATACCACGCTGCCTTGGTAGTTGTCGTCGCTGATAGTCGCGGTAAATTCGTAAGTACCTACGCGCGGCACGGTATCCATCTCCGAGAACTTGACGTCGTTCAGAACGCGCATATTGGCGGGAGAAGTGGTGAATGCCGGTTCTCTGAGTATGTCGCCGAACGTAAATACGTTACCCGACACGCTTATGGTCGCGGTCGCTTTTGTAACCTCTACGGTGACCGTGCCGACGTAGACTTCGTAGTTCAGCGTATCCTGCGGCGTGAATACGAATTGCACTCCCTCGTATACAGCCACGTTGCCGAGTACGGTGTCGGCATTGAAATAGGTATAAGTACCGGAAACAGCCGAACCGCCGGAAATATATACCATACTGCCGCCGCCGAGGTGGCTGTTGCTCAGCGACTTGCCGTATTCGACCGCGCCCGCTACCGGCATTACGGATTCTTCCTCGATCAGAGAAGCTCTCGTGATAGTGAACTTGACCTGTTTGGAGCCTTCGTAATTCTTATCGTTCACCACCACCGTCACGAGATAATCGCCCGCGTTTATCGCGCTGTCCACGTTATAACCGTTCTGCGTGAAGGAATACGTGAGTTTCAGATCGGTCTTGAACGTGGGATACTGCGCTTTTCCGTTATAGACCGCGGTAAGCGAAAGATCCTCGAGAGCGGCATACGCTTTGACGATAACTATTATGACGGAAACATAGGTTTCGTTATAATTCGAGTTATCCGGTACGAAACGCAGGCTGACAGTATTGGAACCGACGGGCAGTTTGTCGTTGTCGGGATCGACGAACTCGAATCTTCCGCTGACCAGAGCTCCCGTAAGATTGGACGTAACGCGTCCGCCGGTGATACCGGAAGATCCCAGTTTAACTCCGTACTGCAGACTGTCGAGAACGGGGACGTCGGCTACTTCGAGATCCGCTTTGGCAATAGTCAGCGTTGCCGTTGCGGAACCGGTATAGTTCTTATCGATTATCTCTACGCGAACGGTATAAGTACCCGCTTCTACGGGTCTGTCCGTACTCTCCACGGAACTGCCCTGTTTGCGATAGTATATTCTGTACGAATCCGAAGTAAGGTTATTGGACACTTCGGGTACGATATCTATCGGTATGGACGGGTTATAGGTGTAGTTGTAAGATCCTTCGAGCCTTACCGTCGCTTCTCTCCTACGGATAAAGTAATCGAACTCCTTGCTCGCGGTAAACGAAGGATCGTCGCCGGAAATGCTTACAATAACTTTGTAATTGCCTGCGTCGGTGGGCGGCAATACTCCGTACTCCCTGCTTCCGTCCGCCGAGTAATAACGGTATATTACCGAAGCGGTATTGACTTTGCCGTCGTATTCGCCGAAACTCGCTTTGAGTCTCACGCTGTTATCTGCGTAGACCTTGTCGTTACCTTCCACGGTAATGTATTCGGAAATGTCGCGTTTGGAAACAGTGTATTCGAACGTATAACTGCCCTTGTGCTTGCCGTAATAATATTTGCCGTCGGCGCCGAGCGTCATGCCTTCGTCTATCACGACGGTGACGGTATATACACCTGCCGCGCTGATCTCGTCGGTCTCCGCTCCGTTAAGGAGTATCGAATCTATACGGAAATCTTCCGTGCCGAGGTGATAATCGGTATTGCTCGCGCTGATACCGAGCGCGTCCAGCCCAACCGGCTCTCCGTCATAATACTTGGAAGAGCTTCCCACGTTGAAGTCGCTCTCGGCTATCTTGCGGTATACGTAGACTTCAAGACGCGCGACGAATTCTTCGAAATCGTCATGGGTCACCGTGATTATAAGTTCCACTCCGCCGAGGTAACCGCCCTCGTAAGAAGCGTTCACTACGTCGTCCAGACTTCCCGAGGACGCGGCTACGGTATATTTGAAGCCTTCGACCGGGATATCGTTCTCACCGTAAGTCATGTACAATTCGATCACAGCGTTACGCAAAGTATCTCCGGAATATACGTAAGCTCTGCTGGCAGACGCAAGTTTCATCGAATTTTTGACTATCGAATCCATCTTGACCGTGCCGCGGATCACGTTGTAATCGCCGTAATTGGCGTCAAACGGAGTGAATACGTATTCCGCCATTCCGCCCACGCCGACGACGGCGTCGGGATCCGCCCACGCTATAGTTCCTATATCAGCGGCATCGCTTCCTTCTTTGAGCGAAATTATGAACGAGCTTAAAGGCGCTCCGTATGTCTCCGAGCCGGTTACTCTGACGATGTCTCCGCTCAGATCCACGCTTAGCCCGTTCACATAGATGTCGGCGTCGACCGAGACGGTGAGATACGAAGTAGTGTCGGCAGGCGTAAATCTCACCACGACGGCATTTTCGTTTGCTTTCGACGCGATCTCATGGAATTGAGAGTCTATAGTGAAAGTACCTCTTACGTCTACCTTGCCGGAATCGTTCTCGATATACGCGTAGCCGGTCCCGGGTACTATAACGGAATTGTCTATCATGTCACCCTTGTTCACCACGGAGAACGAAGGCAGCGAGACTATCGGCATAGCTTCCTTTATCACCAACACCGCTGCGGTAAGATCGCCGCCGAAATTGTTGTCGTTGACTCTGACCGTGACGGAATAGCCGGAAGTGTTGACCGCGGTAGGTTTGCTCTGCTGTCCGTTGTAATTGACAATGAATTTGATCTCGCCGTAATTGGAGACTATATTTTCGACTATATCGGCGCCCTCTTCGTCGAGGCAGGGATTGACCGCTATCTCGGCGGCTCTGTAATCGTAAGTGATAACGAATACACCGTTCTCGATGACGAAATCGTCTTTGAAAGTGATATGCTTCGAAAGATCGCGTTTGATTATCTCGATCTCGGCGGTCTCGAAAGCGTCGTTGAAGTTAACTCCGTCGTCGGGCGTGAATTTCAACGTCACGGTATGTTTGCCTACGCCGTGCAGAGATATGTCGGTATCCACGGAGAATACGCCGCTTATCTCTTCGCCGGTAACGGGGAATATAACTCTTCCGCTCCCTTGAACGAAGGCGACTTCGTCCGAAGGCGTGCCGAAAGCTATCGTACCGGACACATGCGGCAGCGCGGTTATTTCGGGATCCGCTTTGGCGATCAGGAGCTTAGTATAAGCAGTACCTTCGTAGTTGTTGCTTATCAAAGTGATCCTTACGGCGTACGCTCCCGCGTTAACGGGTATGTCTAAGGTATAATCGCCGGACGCGTCATAAGGTTTAAACTCGTACAAGGCTTCCGTGATGCCCGCGGGAAGCGCGACCTTGAAATCGACGCTGTCGGCAGTATATGTTCTGTAGTATTCGTCCGATACGTCGAATACTGCCTCCGCTTTGGCTATTACCATCTTGAGATCGTAACTCTTGACGAGACCCATTTCGCTGAAGACAAGAGTCACGGCATATGTTCCCGCCTCGGTGGGAGGATTGGAGGACTGTACCCCGTTTATGAGGTATTCGACGGTGTAATTCACCTGAGGATGCTCGGATACCGCGCCGTCTATTATTATCTTATTATAATTAGGCGCTACCGAAGCCACCGTCACGCCCGAACCGGGAGCCGAATACACCTGGCTGAGTCCGGTGAAAGGTTCCTCTTCGTTCAGGTTAGGGATTATGAGCAATTCTCCGTCGTACGCTCCGCTGAAGTTTCTGTCATCTACGGTAGCGGTAACGTAATACTTACCGATGCGGTACGGGAGTGACGAGAGGACGGTTCCGTCGCTGTAACGGTATTCCACGGTCACCTGCAACGCGGAATAATCGAATCCTGCAAGCAAACCGCTCAATTCGGGCGCGAAGTTGTAAGAAAGCCCGTTATACGGAGATTCTATCGAAGTTACGTTGCCGAACGACACCGGCGATTTCTTTATGACGAATTCCAATTCGACTCTGCCGCGGTAATTCTCTACGGAATCGTCCACACTTACCGTAACGGTGTACGATCCCGCATACAGCGGAGTATCCGAATACGATACCGTATAAGGCAGGAATTCCCCTTCGTTCTCTGGATCGGGGACGCTGACGACGACCGATTTCTCGGTATTGTCGTACACGTGGCTGAGACCTTCGACGCTTATGGAAGAAGAGATGTCTTTCTTCTCGACGCGCAGGAAATACTCCACGAAATACGGGCGGTAGTTTTTCTCGTATCTTTCGACAGCCTCGACGCTTCCCGAAGGAACGAATCTGATATATGAGTTATATTCGGTATCCGTGGTGACGGGCAACGTGGCGTCTGCGGTATAGCCGCCCTCTCCGTCGGAAACCACGACTTCGAATCTTCCGGTAAAGTAACTCGCTCCGTCCGAAACCTGTACGCTTCCGAAGTCCACGGTGGAGATATTGTCGCCGTAGCTGATCGATTTTTCCGGCAGTACGCCGCCTGCATACGTGAGCGTCGCTCTTATTACATAATATTCTTCGAATTCGCTGCCATAATAATCGGTATTGGAAGCGACGACTTCGGCAAGCACGTAATACTTACCCACCTCTGTAGAGGGCGTTATCTCCACTTTTACCAGCTGCTTACCCTCTATCTCGATTATATTCTCGACGGGATCGAAAGCGGTTGCTTCACGATAATAAGAGAACTGCAACGTCAGTAACAGATTATTCCCCGCGGCGGAGACCGCAACTCCGGGCGCCGTATATTGCTTGCCGTAGATATGGGTCACTCCGCGATGCGCGTTGCCGTCGAAATCCTCTCCCGTTATATCCGTTATTCCCACGAATACTATGTCCGCTTCGCGTTTATTGACCGTGATCGGTATCTCCACGTCGTCGAGATAAAGGTACCTTGCGAGCAACGCGTCGGAAGGAGTGAACACGCAGCGAACTACCCTTTCGCCGCCCCCGAGAACGGTGTCTTTGTCTTCCTCGGGGATAACGAGGGTATAGTCATCGTTTCCGAATGTAAAGCCGTGGGAGGTTATCGCTGCGCAGTACACGGTATTAATAAGA
>CALVNM010000023.1 GCA_944349735.1 uncultured Clostridia bacterium
CTCAGATACAGCCTTTCGCCCACGCAACCGCCGAGCGCGCCGAGGCACATGATGCCGGGGGTGCCGAGGTTGAGGTGTCCGGACTTCTCGGTTATCGTCTCGCCCGTCGAGCCGAAAAGGAATATCGTAGAAAAACCGATTGCACTTTTGAGGAAAGTCAACATACTTATTTACCTCCCTTCTTCTTGAATACGATGCGGTAGTTCACGAAGAACTCCGAAGCTATGATTAAAAGGAAGAATATTCCCACCACGATATTGACGAACGCGCTCGAAGCGCCGAGGCGCATCGAGTTCGCCGCCTGCGCGGCTCCTCTTTCGAGGAAAACGACGAGAAGCGTCACGAATATCATCACTATGGGGTTGAACTGCGCGAGCCAGGACACGAGTATCGCCGTAAACCCTCTGCCGCCCACGAGATCGGCGTTCACGGTAGGCGTCGTGGAGCCGCCGACGAGGAGGAAGCCCGCAAAGCCGCACAACACGCCCGAGAATATCATCGTCCTGATGATGACCTTCTTGACGTTGATACCGATATATTTCGCGGTATTGACGCTTTCGCCCACGACTTCGAGCTCGTAGCCGTGTTTGGCGTATTTAAGGTAAACGAACATTATCACCGTTACGATAGTGACGAAGACGACGTTCTGAATGTATTCGAGCCCGAATATTCCGTCGAAACTGCCGTGATCGAGCACGCCGAGCACCGCCGAACCGTCGGTCGCCCAGGCGTTGACGGCAAACAGTACGAGGTGGGTGGCTATGTAGTTCATCATCAGCGTGAAAAGCGTTTCGTTCGTTCCGAAATACGCTTTGAATATCGCGGGAATGACTCCCCACACTGCGCCCGCAAGAATGCTTGCCGCAAACATTATAAGTATAAGCACGGGTTCTGCGACTTTACCGCCGAGATACCATATCACGGTGACAGCGGCGAGCGCCGCTATAAGCGTCTGCCCCTCCGCGCCGATATTCCAGAATTTCATCTTGAACGCGGGAGTCACCGCGAGCGAGATACACATCAGTATAGCCCAGTTCTGGAAAAGCACCTGTATGCGCCACGTCGTGCCTACCGCGCCCGTGAACAGATAATTGAAGAAATCTCCGAACTTGCCGAAATCGGTGAGGAAGGCGCTCACGAGTCCCGCTATCAGAAGCGATCCGGCGAGCGCGATAAGTCTTACGAGCCACTTCTTCCAGGCGGCTATATCCGTTCTCTTGGAGATATGGAACAGAGGTTCTCTCTCTTTTTTAGCCTTTGCGATCATTTGTCCACCTCTTCGCTGCTGCCGCTTTTCTTCGGTACCGTAAAGAACGGAGTTCTCTTGGCGGTATTATAACCGGATGCTTTGCGTTTCGCTTCTTTTACCGGCGCGGCTCCGACCTCGGTCGCAGCTTCCGTTACGGGCGCTTCCGTGCGTTCGGAAAGCGTCGCTTCCGTTTTCTCTTCCGGCGCCGCTTCTTCGTGAGCGATTTCCCCGATCTTGTTTTCCGCTAAAGGAGTTTCTGCCGGAGCTGCTGCAAACGAGATCTTCTTTTCTATGCCCTTCTTTTCTTCCGTAACGGGCGCGGGATAACGTTTGCCCTCGCCTTTTGCGGGAGTGAAATAAGGAGATTTCACGCTGTTACGCACCCCTCTCACAAGTTCCTTTACCTCTCCGAGTACTGCGTCCGTTATGCCCTTACGGGTAACCTCAGAGGAGGGCTCGCCTGGTTCCGCGTCGTCTTTCGTCTCCTCTTCCGCAGGCGCGGCGTCGGTCTCTTCCGAATCGATTTCCTCGATCGAGACTCCCGCCGATTCCGTTTCGGCATCCTTAACTACGGATTCTCCGCTTGCGGCATCCTCTTCGGAAGCCTCTTTCGCGGGCGCAGCCGCAACCCTCGTGCCGACTGCGGCTCCGCTATTTCCCATAGCGGTATTTGCGGTCATCAATAAACCTATCTCCTCTTTCGTGATATGTCTTCCGTCGACGATGCCGCTGACCTTGCCCGCGCACAGAACGAGTATCCTGTCGCATAGCTCGATGAGCACGTCGAGATCTTCGCCGACGTAGATGACGGCGACTCCTTTCTTCTTCTGCTCGTTCAGAAGATTATATATGGTATAGGAGCTGTTGATATCGAGTCCGCGCACGGGATAAGCCGCCATGAGTACGGTAGGCGCTGCGGCTATCTCTCTTCCCACCAATACCTTCTGAACGTTTCCGCCCGAAAGCCTTCTCACGGGCGTGTGCGACGAAGGAGTGACGACTTCGAGCTCCTCTATTATCTCGTCGGCAAGGTGCTTGGGGTTCTTCCTGTCGAGGAACATGAAAGGTCCCTTGCTGTAGGAGCGGAGCATCATATTGTCGATGATGTCCATATTGCCCACGAGCCCCATTCCGAGCCTGTCCTCCGGTACGAACGAAAGCCTGACGCCCAGATCGCGTATCTCCATGGGAGTCTTTTTCTTGAGGTCCACTTCGGCGTCGTTTTTATAGGGGTCGAAATAGAGTATGTCGCCCCCTTCCGTCTTCTGCAAGCCCGCTATCGCTTCGAGCAGTTCGCGTTGACCGCTTCCCGCGATACCCGCGATACCGAGTATCTCTCCCGAACGCGCGGTGAACGACACGTTGTCGAGCGCTTTCACCCCTTCGCGGTTCACCACCGTAAGATCTTTGACCGCGAGACGGTCCACGCTGTCCACGGGAACGGAACGCTCGATATTGAGGTCGATCTTCTTACCCACCATCATTTCGGTGAGCTCTTTTTCGTTGGTTTCGGCGGTATTGACGGTAGCGACGTGCTCCCCTTTGCGGAGTACCGCCACCCTGTCGGATATCGCCATGACTTCGTTAAGTTTGTGGGTTATTATTATCAAAGACTTGCCGTCCGCTTTCATCGCGCGCATGACGTCGAACAGCTTTTCCGTTTCCTGCGGCGTCAGCACCGCCGTCGGCTCGTCCAGAATGAGGATGTCCGCTCCTCTGTATAATACCTTTATGATCTCGACAGTCTGCTTCTCGCTCACGGACATGTCGTATATTTTCTTTTTAAGGTCTACCTCGAATCCGTATTTGTCGGCGATAGCCTGTATGGCTTTACCGCGGTTACGGGCAAGGTAATTGAACTTTATCCTTCTCCCCAGTCTTATAAAAGGAAGCGAAGCGGTGTTCTTACCTTCCGCTTTCATCGCCGCTTTTTCCTCTTTGTACGGGAGCTCTTTCAGCTTTTCTCCGAGGATTATGTTGTCCACTCCGGAGAAAATGTCCACCAGCTTGAAGTGCTGATGCACCATACCTATCTTATAATGGTACGCGTCGCGCGGCGAACGTATCGAGGCGGGCTCGCCGTCCACGTAAATATGCCCCTCGTCGGGATAATAGATGCCGGAAAGCATATTCATAAGGGTTGTCTTTCCGCTTCCGTTCTCCCCGAGAAGGGACAGTATCTCTCCGCGGTACACTTCGAGATTGACGTCCTTGTTGGCTATTACCTCTCCGAACGTCTTGGTAATATTTTTAAGTTCAAGGGCTTTTATGTTGTCCACATTCGCCTCCGTAGAGCGGCTTTTCCGCCGCTAATAAGCGGTAATGCGGGGAAAATACCCCGCATTACTCTTATTTGTTTGGTTTGTGATCAATACTCCTCGTCAAGGAGCGTGATGCCGTCGATCCTGAGATCGAAGTAAGGAGCGGAACGGAATTTGCTCTCGCGGAAGATGCCGTTCTCGACAACTTCGGTGTCGGGAGTGTAGTTATCGTCGGTGTCAACGTCGGCTTTATGGGAAGGCGAAAGAGTTTCGCCGCCTACGGTGAACTTCGAAGTGTCGAACACGTTGAGGGTGCCGTTGGCAAGCTGAGTTCTCGCGGCAACGATAGCCTCGACGGTGCCCGCGGCAGCGGCGCTTCCGAGATTGGTAAGCACTACGGAGCCGTCTTTGATGCTTCCGGTATAGTCGGCGGCGATAGCTTCGCCCTTAACTTTCTGAGCGATGATGTACTTGAAGTAAGGTACCCAGTTGATCCTCGAAGAAACGATGAAGGTGTTAGGGCAGGCGCTATAGGTGCTTCCGTTGTAGGAAACGTTGGGAACGCCGGCAACTTCGCAAGCGGAAGGAGCGCCCATGGAGTCGGCGTGCTGGCTTATGAGCTTCGCGCCTCTCGAAATAAGGTTGTTCGCGCCTTCTCTTTCGGCGGCTTCGTCATACCAGGAGCCGGTGAAGGTGACTTCCATCGTTACGTTGGAAACAACCGATTTCGCTCCGAGATAGAAAGAGGTATATCCGGAGATAACTTCGGCATAGGTGAAAGCGCCTACATAACCGATCTTCGCATTCTCGGCGGAAACGTTGCCGTTTTCGTCGCCGTAGAGCTCTTTGAGCTTCATGCCCGCGGCGATACCCGCAAGATATCTGCCTTCATAGATGGAAGCGAACGCGTTGTGGAAGTTCGCAAGACCCGCGGTGTGAGCCATGGTGCCGGTGGCGTGGCAGAATTCGACGTTCGGGAATTCTTTAGCAGCCTTGAGCATATAGGTCTCGTGGCCGAAAGAGTCGGCGAATATAACGTCGCAGCCTGCGTCTACGAGTTCGCGGGCGGTGTTGTAGCACTCTTCGCTCTCGTCAATGTTGGTTCTGTACTCGACCTGAGCGTCGGTAAGTCCCATAGCGGCGACCGCTTCTTCGGCGGCGTCTATGAAGTTTTTGTCATAGGTGCTGTTGGCGTCGTGAAGGAAGATAAAACCGATTTTGAAATCCGCGGGAACGGTTACCGAGGAATAATCGGGAGTATCTATCGCTTCATACGGGGGAAGGGTGATCTCGCCTTCGGTTGTGTCGTCTTTGCAGGCGGTGAGGGCGAAAACAGCGGTTGCAAGCACTGCTACGGCAAGTATCAGCGCAAGAACTTTGGTGCGTTTCATGTTGTTACCTCCATAAAGTATTTTTTATTTGTTATGCGATACGGGCTTTGCCGTGTATCTTCGTTAGAGGGAATAAAGCAAAAATGCCATACGCCGTGAAGGGGTATGGCATCAGCCTATTATAGTTCCGAGGAGTATTTAAGGTCGCAGTCCTCCGTAAAAAATCCGCAGTCTTTCTTTACGGAAATTTCTGCGACTTCTACGGGCGCGCCGCCCGAATAAGCTTTTACGGATAAGAAATTCACTTCTGTTCCCGCACCGCTTACGCGGTTTCCTCCTTGCGCATGCTCTCGCATTCAATATACAACTATTGTAAAGAGCGAATCGGATATTGTCAAACGAATTGAAGGGGGTACGGCAAATTTTACTTTTCCTTTATATGGAAAAAACGCTTCGCGGCTCCCGAACGTAAACTAGGCGTACGGAACGCTATCTTACGATGTGCGCGGCTCTCACGGGTATCGCTTCCCCGAGCTTTTCAAACGACATTTCTATCTGAAGTCCTATCCTGCCGCCGCTGAAAACTATCGTATCGAAATTCTCTGCGGTTTCGTGTATCACCGTTGTAAACTGCTTCTTCATGCCTATCGGCGAACAGCCTCCGTGTACGTAACCGGTAAGCGGCAGAAGTTCTTTCTGCATTATCATTGCTACCGACTTCTCGCCTACTGCGGCAGCCGCTTTCTTGAGATCCAGTTCTTCCGCGACAGGCACCATGAATACGTAATGCGCCCTGCTCGCGCCGACCGTGACGAGAGTCTTGAATACCTTGGCGGGATCGATGCCGAGAAGCGCAGCCACCTCGGTCCCCTGAAGCGCAGTCTTACCGTCTCCGTAACGGTGCGCCGAGTAGGCGAGCTTCTTCGCGTCCAGCATTCTCATAGCGTTTGTTTTGTCTTGCATGCTTTTATATGGGTATCCTTATATGAAGTTTAAGCGTCCTTTATTTCGGTTTTCGGCAGAGGCGCCGACGGCTGCCGCGTAATGAAATACGTGCGCCGCAATAATATTACAACAATACTCCCGCCATGTCAACGGGCGGGAGCAAGCACAAGTTAGGTTCCGAGATTCTTGTCTTAACCTAAACTCAGTCCTTCGCCGAGCATTCTGCAAGCGCCGGATCTTCGCGCCGTAGCGTCACGACCTCGTCCCCGTCATTGCCGCTCCGTGAGGATATGGCGGCGGTAAAACTTCCCGAAGTCGGAATCGGCTCCTTCACCGCCGCGCCGCCGAGCGCCATGATCACGTTTACGGTATCGTACAGAAGGTTTTTGTCAGGCACATCGGAGTAGGCGCACACGCAACGATGCAGCCTGCTCTTGTAGGCGTCGTTTTTATCCTTGGTTCCCGTGTATCCCGCCCAACCGTAAGCGAGATGCAATCTCACCCATCTGTCGTGCTCGATGCGCGAGAGCCGAGCGTAATCTATACTACGGTCCGCCTCGGCGATTGCCGCCATTACCGGCGCGAACGCGGCTGCGCTGACATTCGAGCGCCGTTTCCAGATGTCGATCCTGTCGTATCTTTCGTATATCTCCGCGGGAAGCGCGTTCGCTTTCATTCCTTTTACGCAGCCGCCCGCCATATTCAGACCGTTCACCAGAGTATTCAGATCCCGGCAGCGTTCGTCGATGATCTTCTTCACGCCCGAGGCAAGATCGTTCAGCCGCTCCGACGGGATCCCGTCGCCGTTCTTCAAGCCCTCTGCGGAAGCGGCGCTTATGTCGGCTTCAGCCAACGCTTCTCTCACGGCTGCCGCGAAATAGTTGACGAACGCCTCGCCCTCGGGCGATGCGTTTTTCTTGAGGTAAATTTGCGCTTTCCTTATATATTCGTGAAGTTCGGAGCCTTCGCCGCCGTCGTTATCGGAACTTATTATCTTTCCGATGTTTTCGTATAAATAATGATAATATCTCTCGGCTTTTCGCCCAATGGTGTATTCGTAAGCGAAAATGTCCTTGAAATTGCCCACCACGATGACCGTCAGCCCGAAATCGAACCTCAGAACGCATTTTTCGGCGTCCCATTTGCCGTCGCCTTTTATAAGCCTGACGTTATTGTTTTTGTCCGTGATATTGACGATAAGGTATTGACTCTCGCTCTCCTTCGTCTTGCCGGTATTGTGTTCTATGATAATGTCGCGGATAAGCGCGTTGGCTATGCGCAGATTGGAATCGTCGTCCCCTGTCGCCACGATTATCGCTTTGGGCGAGAACGGCGCGGCGAAAAGCTGCCTCAGCGTATCTTCGCCGCCTGCGTTACCGGCAATATATTCCTGACTTAATTTACGGATAAGCTCTGCGCTGCGTCCGCAGTCTATGCCCGTTTCCCTGTCTATTTTGGAGAAGAAACCGAACCCTTCGCAGTCCACGTTATGGAATCTGAATACAGGGCGCGGCATAAACCTGTTTGCGCCGGCATCCTTCTCGGTAACGTAATACAAAGGCGCGCCTATGGCTTCGATATGCCTTACCGCCGCCTGCTCGAGATCGCGTTTCAGGTCGTCGTCCGTCTCGCTGATATCCAGTATGCCGCGAAGCATTTCCTCGTATTTACTCACGAACGCCTCGTAATTCGTCTCGTTCTCCGTGAGGAACAGGAAATCCTGATGTTCGTATCTGAAACGTCCGCCAGCATTCTCGGCGTCCTTATCGAATACGTCGATAAGGCATTTGCGCGACTCGCCGTCCCTGTCTATATTGGCGGATTGAACGAACAGCTCCTGCGCTACCGCTTGCCCTCTTGCGCCGAACCCGAGCGACCATATGTAAAGCGGCTCGTTGTCGTCGGACGCGAGTTCCCTGTCGAAGCCGCATTCCGCCATGCGCGCAAAAGCCTGTCTTCCTATCGTCTCGGACTCGCACCAGCAATCTATCACGAATCTCGACGAAAATTCCCGCAAAATGTCGTCTTCGTCGGGTTCTCTGTTAAGCGCTTTCGCAATGTCGTCCCGATACTTCGCGCCGAATTCCCATATCAGATCGGCGCGCATTTGGTCGTATGCGGAGTAGTCTATGCCCTCTTTGGTGAGTAATACGTACTCGATACGCAATGCGTCTTTCTTCCGTATCCTCGCGCGGATGTCGTCGCATACGGTATTTATATTCTCCGCTTCGAGCGGGATATGATCGCTTGCCGCGAACGCAAAAACAGCTATCCTGCGCGCGACCGCTTTACGGATCTTTCCGATACCCAGTCTCGCGGCTATGCTCTTATTGTCCCTTATCACGGAGTCTTGGGCATTGTTCGCTCCGTCGCCGCGTGTTGCTCCGCCGCCATTACCGCCTTTATCGCCTATGCGTTTGTACCTGTGTCCCGCTCTCGAATAAGACCAGTACAGGAAATTGTTCGCCATCACCTGCTGACACAACTCGTTATGTCTGTCGAAAGCCTGGAGCCTGGGTCCTGCGAACACTATCCTGCATCCGCTGCCGCTTTCTCTTTCCGTCTTCTCGATATTCTTGGCGAGCGCGAGCGTTTCTTCCGATAGATCGGTTATGATGTAAATGTTTTTCCTCGGGGATATGATGACGGATATTATCGAATAAAATTCAAAACTCGCCTTGACGGAAATAATGAATATCGTGACCAGACCCGCGTACAACGAACTGCCGTAATACAACGCCAGCAGCTTCGCGTCTATACCCGACTCGTCGGCGGGACTTACGCCTTCGAACGTCAGCCCGCCGATCGCTTTATACAATGAATCGTAGAACGCGCTTAACCTCGGGATACCGTCGGACACGCCCGAGACCAATATATGCGCTTTCACCAAGAGACTTGCCGTCAGCGCAACCGCGATAAAGACTATTTCGACCCATATTTTACTGTGCGCGTATCTTTTCCTCGCCAAAATGTAAAATCCTATCGTTAAAACTACCGCCAGGACAAATGCCGCGACCGATATCGCTATACTGCATCCCTCTTCCATTTCTTCTTTCGTCCTCCCTTTCGTACGGTCGACTCAGTCTCTTCTGAATATCCTGTAACCGTTGTCTCTCAACAGCCACAAGAGATCGTCCATTATCTGATAATCGTATTTTATCACGTCCTCGTCTTTTTCTTCGGTGCCGTGAGCGCGCGCCATGACGCGGCGGTATTCGAGCAATCCGTCGTAAGTGGTCAGATTACGGTGCTTACGTACCTTCATCAACTCTTTATGCGGAACACCGAGCATCTCTTCCAAAGAAGCCGGAACGGTGCCGCAAACGATCTGATACGCGTTCCAACGCATATGCTCCTGGACGGCATAAGTATTCCTTACGGTGCCTTCTCCGAATTCGCAGTCGCCGTAATCCACCGCCTTTTTAGCGGTTACGTTCCCGGGTACCGCAACACCCGACAAATATTTGACCTCGTCTCCCGCCTCGTAAGCCGCAAAGAACTCCGCCGCGGCGGCTTCGTCCCAAGGTCCGCGTTCGAAATCGTACCCGAGAAGGTTGAGCTTCAATCTTATGTTGAGACAGGCGTACACGTTGGCTTCCCGCTGTACCTGATTCCAGTCGTACCATTTCTTCACCGCGTCCGCTTTGATTTTGTCGAGAGCCTCTTCCGTAAGCGCCTTGCCGCCCTGCCGGCTTCCTATCTCCCATTCGACGGCATAACACAAATGCCGTTCGCGCGACATCGCCTCGTACTTCTCCGATTCTATCGCCGACATGTCGTAGACGCATTCCGATTCGGTACCGAAAGTAAGGAAAGTCCCGTTTTCGCCGTATTCCCTGCGGACGACCTGCTCGGTAAGCACGCCGCTGCGTATCTTAACGAATATCCGCGTATGCTCGCTCATGCCCCATTCGACGATCTTCTGAGAAATTTTGTCCGCGAAATCGAGATTTTCCATGTCGTCGCCGTACGCGATGATAAGATAGGTATAAGGCACCGTGCCTTCCTTTACGCAGAGATCGCACTTCAGAGATTCGTAGAACTTGTCGTCGTTGATGTCGATGGTCCTGTATTGCTCCTCGGAAGGAAGCGGCGGTACCGGCAGATACCTCCTTTCTTCGGAGGTGCCTACGGTATCTTTGTAAAACTTCTTGTATCTGTAATATCCGTGGTTGAGATTTTTGTTCTTTTCCGCTTTCTGCCTGTCGTAAACGTAATATTTTATCGTTTTCGCTTCGATACCGCCGTCTGTACGTACGGGGAGCTGGTTATTGGCTACGGACGCAAGCAGAAGATGTCTGTTCGTCTCGCCGAAGCCGACGAATACCGTCTTTACGTCCAATTCCGCTCTGACGGTAGCGGTGCCGCGGTCGATATGCCTGTCGTCCATAAATCGCGTGATCGGGTATTCGCTCACGAAATCGGAGGCTATGAGTTTATATTTGTTCACGTATCTTATACAGCCGTTAGTCTTACGCGAAAATCTGACGAACTGGGCTTCGTTCCTAGGTCCGCCGAATACGTGACAGGTCAGTCCGCGGCTGACGTCTATGGTAAATTCCGAAAGTCCGTTTTTCGTGATAAGCTCGCTTATCTTTTCGGTACAGACAAGATTCTTCCCGTCGTCGAGAGTGTTGATAACGACGTTTATCTTTTTTGTCCCGGCGTATTTGAGTAATCCTGCGAGCTTCTCGTTGAGCGCGTCGTAGTCGCCGACAGGTATATATCCCGCCTTGTTCACGAAAGCGAAATCTTCCGCCTCGGAGGAATACTCGGACAGGAGGACCGCCGCCGAGGAAGGATTTTTCTTTATCGAGCGCAATATCGCTTTATCGGCTTCGTTGAAGCCTATCACGACGTATATTTTTTTATATAACGGAGCGACGGCGGCCTTAAATCTTATATAAAATTTCTCTCCGGTCACGGAGGAAACGAATACCAATGCGTTTGCGGCGACGAGAACGCGGCATATATCGAGAGTCACCCGGTAGAAAATATTCGCTTCGGCAAGCGCCGCGGTCGCCTCGTAATTGTATTTCAACACCACGACTTCAACGGTATTGCGCACTGCGTTGAGGATCGCTCCTCCCGCAGGCGTTCCGTTATACCTGTGAGCAAGGTAATACAAAGGTATCGCCGCGAAATACAGCACGAAAACTTTGGCGGATTTGAAGCTTTTGAGATACGCCAGTCTGTCGGCGCGGGTCCCCGAAAAAAATTTCGCCGCATTGTATGCGACCGTTCCCGTCATATATATAAGGCATATAGCGATAACCGCATTCATATCGAGGCAACCCCCTTCTCTTTCTCCGTTATCCGTCTTCAGACCCTACGGTTAGCTATTCGATTATATAACGGATCGCCTTCCCCGGTCAATACGCAACGGCGAGATACCGAAAATTATCCGTAGTAAGTAAACGTTTCTCGTGCTTATGTCTCAAATCCGGGCTTATATTCAATCATCACAGAATACTATTATTTCTTCGAGCGGGACTCCGCTTATTTCGGAATAAAAAAGCAGATCTTCGAGCGGAGGTACCGTTTTGCCGTTTTCCCAATTGACGACGACGTTCTCCGATACCGAGAATACGGCGGCAAGTTCTTTCTGACTGATATTGCAATCCATTTCGTAGGTGCAGGTCTTACAGTCGTCCGACGTGCAGCCGTTCTTTTCCGATTTCAATTTATAGCATACGTATCTTCTCAGATTACGGTTATCGAGCCTCAGCAAGCGCAATTCTTTGGCTGTCTTGTTCCAGTCGATAAATTTTCTTCTGACGTCCGCTACGTTCTTCCCTTCCATAATTTCTCCTTCGCTCGACCGGGGGCGACGCGTACGCCTCCCCGATTTGTTTATTTTATCACGTTCCCGTGTAAAATGCAATCCGAAACCGCTCTCTATCCGTCGTTCGGCGCCTTTCGCGCCTCCCGTATCGTCATATATATTCGGTCGGTATTGACAAAACGGCGTACTGCGCTTAGAATAAAATTGATTTTTACTTCCCGGAGGAATGCAATGGGGGAAAAAAATTACCTCTTTCTGAGTTATTCTCACGGCGACAGCATAGACGAATTCGTCAACGTCCTGCATGCCGGCGGCTATGCCACCGTATTCGACGAAACGATCAGCTTCGGCGAAGAATGGGATCTAAAAGTACGCCGTCAGCTGCGCAACCCGCGGTGCAAAGGCATGTTGGTATTCCTGAGCGAGAAATCCGCGTCGAGCAATGCCGTTCTCACGGAAATAGAATATGCGGAAAAATACGATAAACCGTATGCTGCGATCACGCTTAACAACGAGACGCCGCAGAAGATCTTCGCTGCCGCCGTACGCCACGGCAACGAAAACGCCCAATTCGTCGTGGAAAGCATGGCAGAGTATTTCCCGCAAAACAAATTATATATACTGAAATCGGATTTCGACCTCTCCTGCGGAAGCAAACTTCATAAAACATTCTCCGAATGGGGCATACGTCCCGACAGCGACACGGCGGACGATTACATCGCGTCCACATATAAAAGCACGATACTCGGCGAAAAAGAACGGTTACGCTGGCAAGCCGACGGTTATGTCGATTTCGACAAATCCGCCATAGACCGCGCGATACAGACCTTACCCGGAAAAGAACTCGTGGTCCTGGATCTCGGTTGTTCCGACGCTCTGGTCACCTATTCGAGATTCGCATCGAGACCCGAGGTGGTCAAAGTGATCGGCGTCGATTACAACGAGAAAGACATCGAAGCCGCTAAGGTGCGCTGCAAAGACGATCCCAGATTTGTTTTCTATAATGTCGATCTGAACAGATCAGACTTCAATCTGCAAATAAAAGAGATACTCCGAGAAAACGGCGTCGACGGGGTCGATATAGTTTTTGCGGCGTTTATCGTCCAGCATGTAATAAATCCGAAGATATTGTTACTCAAGCTTTTCGACATATTGAAACCGGGCGGCAAGGTTATAATCCGCGAATCGGACGACGGGAGTAAGATATGTTACCCTAACGATAAGCTGGCGGAAGAGATAATCCGCAGGACTAACGCGATAATCAAATCGAGCGATCGGGATATAGGACGTAAACTTTATTCGTACCTGAGCGAACTCGGATACGAGAACATAGAAGTATTGTATTCCGTAAACGATACGGTCAACAAGAGCCGCAAAGAAAAAGAATGGCTGTTCACCATGGGTTTTGCTTTCCGCATGAACCGCATAAAAAGCATTTATGACGAAAACCCGGGGAACGAATTCCTGCGTAAAGAACTGCAATGGCTCGAAACGGCTTTGGACAAACTCAAGATTTCGTTTTTCTCGATGAATTTCTGTTATTCCGTGCGTGCTTATATAGCTATCGGAAGCGCATAAAATGCGATCCTCCGCTAAACTCAAAAGGCTCCGCCGGTCGGCGGAGCCTTTGTAGATATACGCGCGTCAGATCTTCATCGCCACGTCCCAGGCGCGCTGAACGACGGTCATTATGTTGCCCACCTCGTTGCAGTCGCCCACCTTCTTCCCGCTTGCCCCGAGAGGCTTCGGGATATATCCCACGCAGGTGATCACGGAATCGCATTCCACGAATTTGTCGCCCTCGGGCGTAACAACGGTCACCCCTTTTTCGGTGATCTCTTTCACCGTAGAGTTGAGATATACGGGAACTTTCTTCAGCTTGAAGAAGTCGCGGAGATAAGAGCTGTTGGCAAGGCATATCCCGCGAGCCGCGATAAGGTCATTCTTCATCTCCACGATAACGGGTTCTTTGCCCGCGTTATAGAGTTCGTAAGCTATCTCGGATCCGGTAAGGCTTCCGCCGATGACGACCACCTTCCGTCCCGCTTGCGATCTGTCCCTGAGATAATCCACCGCCGCTATCGCTCTGTCCGCTCCCGGCACTCTCAGCGTGCGTGCAACGGCTCCAGTCGCTATCACGACCTCGTCCGCCTCGAGCGCGCTCGGATCGGTGACCTCGGTATTGAGTTTCACCTCCACTCCGAGATCCTTGAGTTGCTTGCGATACCAGGCGATGAGCGCTCTGTCTTTCTCTTTGAATTCGAAGGAAGCCGCGGGAATAAATACTCCGCCGAGTTCTCCGGTCTTCTCGTAAAGCGTGGGTTTATGTCCGCGCAGAGCGAGCACTCTTGCAGTCTCCATGCCGCCTATTCCTCCGCCGATAACGGCGACTTTCTTCGGAGAAGAGGTCTTTTCTATGCGGTATTTGCGCGAATTCATCGATACGGGATTTACCGCGCAACGACACATCGCTTTGGTTTCCTCAAGCGACTGAAGATTGGGAGTCCCTTCGTATTTGGAAAGATTGAAGCACCCGTTATGGCAGCATATACACGGTCTGATGTCGTCCGTCCGTCCTTCCATTAGCTTGGTAACCCACTCGGGATCGGCAAGGAATTGCCTCGCCACGCCCATAGCGTCGATCTTGCCCGCGGCTATCTTCTCCGCGGCGTAATCCGGCTCGTTCCTTCCCGCGACGACGACCGGTACGGAGACAGCCTTTTTGACCGCTTCCGCTTCGCGGTAGTTGCAGTTCTCGGGCATGTACATCGGCGGATGAGACCAGTACCACGCGTCGTATGTGCCGTTATCGCAGTTGAGCATATCGTAGCCCGCTTCCTCGAGATATTTGGCGGCTTTGATGCCTTCCTCGAGATCCCTGCCCGCTTCTTCGTAATCGTCTCCCTCGCAGGGCAGCGCGCCCGCGCGGAAACCTTTGGTCTTGGACACCACCGAATATCTAAGCGAAACGGGATAATCCTTACCGCAAGCGGCTTTGATCGCATCGACTATTTCCACGGCGAAACGGTATCTGTTCTCGAAGCTGCCGCCGTACTTGTCGGTGCGTTTGTTGACATAACGTAGAGTAAATTGGTCGAGAAGATAGCCTTCGTGCACGGCATGCACTTCCACGCCGTCCACTCCCGCTTCCTTACATTTCTTCGCCACGCGCGCGAAAGCGTCGACGATGTCGTCGATCTCCTTCTCGGTCATTGCGCGGCTCGGCACCTTATCGGACCAGCGGTTGGGCGCCGCGGAAGGCGCCATAGTAAGACCCTCGACGTCTATGAACGGCTTGCATATCGTACGCAATACCTTGTTGGTATAAACCGTTTCGGTGAGCCCGCTGACGGCGAACGATCTGCCGAAGCCCGCCGTGATCTGCACAAAAAGCTTGGCTCCCGTCTTATGGACCTCGTCCATGAATTCTTTGAGTTTGCGGAATTTCGCCTCTCCCTGATACAGCCACTTGCCGCCTACGAGATCCTTGACGGGCGCGATACCCGGGAGAATAAGTCCGCAGTTGTTCTTCGCTACCTCGAGCAGAAGCCTCGCGGCTTCCTTGTCCCAGTGGTTGGGTTCGGCAAAGCCGAAAAGACACGTCCCGCCCATAGAACACATGACGATACGGTTCTTGATCTCTACGTTGCCTATCTTCCAGGGGGTAAAGATCGCTTCGTATTTTTTATCCATAAGCACCTCCGCAGAAATTAGCTTCGATAATATTGTAACGCGCGAAGCGCGATCCGTCAACGGTCGGTTTTATCCTGCGACAGACTCGGAACGAAAAAGCGCAAAGTCTTGCTTTGCGCTTCCGTTCGTCGTCTGTGGGGACGAGGGATCAGTAGTTTTCTTTATGTACCTCGAAGAAAGCCTGCGGATGCTTGCATACGGGGCAGACGTCGGGAGCCTTCAGCCCCACTACTACATGTCCGCAGTTACGGCATTCCCAAACGGTTACTCCGCTCTTTGCGAATACGCTCTCGGTCTCTACGTTCTTGAGAAGGGCGCGGTATCTTTCCTCGTGTCTCTTCTCGATCGCGGCAACTCCGCGGAACTGCTCGGCGAGATCGTGGAATCCTTCTTCGTCCGCTTCATTCGCCATACGCGAATACATGTCGGTCCACTCGTAGCTCTCGCCCTCGGCGGCGTGCAGAAGATTTTCCGCCGTGTCTCCGAGTTCTCCCAGCGCCTTGAACCAGAGTTTGGCATGCTCTTTCTCGTTATCGGCAGTCTCGAGGAATAACGCCGCTATCTGCTCGTAACCCGCTTTTTTCGCTACAGAAGCGAAATAAGTATATTTGTTGCGCGCCTGCGATTCGCCCGCGAAAGCTTCCATGAGGTTCTTTTCGGTCTTGGTCCCTGCATATTTGCTCTTAGCGGGAGCTTCCTCTATCTTTACGAATTTTTCGGCGGGCTGTTTGCATACCGGGCATCTGAAATCCGCGGGCAAAGGTCCTTCGTGAATATAACCGCAAACGGTGCATTTCCATTTTTCCATAGTTTTCGTCTCCTTTTTAATATCTTTTTCGTTGAATTTTATCGATTTGAGCAGGTATTCCACGGCTTCTTCGGGTACGCCGGGATAATTTATTATCTTCTCGAGGAAGCGTTTCGCGTTGAGACTTTGGGGGATCATATACCCCGCCTCTCTTACGAGATCTTCCGCCATGAGCCTCGAGGACTTCTCTATTGCTACGGAAAGCACGTCCGGAAGCTCGCCTGCGATGAGTTCCGCTTCGGCTTTGCTCCCGATAAGCACCCTGAGAGCCTCCGCGACCTCCTTTTTCTTGGCTTGCTGTACCGGATATTCCTTGGGAATCATAGAAATCGCAGCCGAAGGGCAGGCGTCCGCGCACGCGCCGCATCCGATACATTTGCTTACGTCGATGATACTGTTCTCCGTGTCCGTAGCGCCGGTGGGACACACGTACAGGCAAAGGCAGTCTTTGGTGCAGAGTCTCAGATTCCTAACCGCGTATTTTTCACTCATGATCATGCTCTCCTTTCCTGTTTCTCGAATTTCCACGAAGGCACCTTACATACGGGGCACAGCGCGGGCGGCGCGTCTCCCACATAAACGAACCCGCATACGGTACATACGTAAACGCCCGTGTTCTCGAGCATCTTGTCCCCTTCTCTATCGTACCTTGCGAGCAACGAGGACAACATCCCGGTCACCTTTTCGCTCCATACGAGACTGCGCATGGCGCCTCTGTCTTGCGCGTCCTTGGCCGTTGCGTGAGCGTACGGATACCCTTCGCCGAGATCTTCGGCAACGAGTTCCGCGAGCTTTTTTCTGCTTCCTCTTTTGCCTTCGCCTTCCGCGGCTTTACGGAAAAACGCCGCCAGCTCCGCGAATTTCGCCGACTCTTCGGGCATATACTGCTTCTCGCATCCGCGAGCGAGGTTGGAGCAAATTATACTCATTTCTATTGCCGAAAGTTCGTTTTCGGCATCCCTTATCGGCTTTTTCACGACTTTATCGGTTGCTTTGTCCGACGAACTCACCTCGCGGAACGCCTCCGCGCCCGCGCCGCACACGGGACATACGAAACCTTCGGGCAATTCACCTTTGTGTTTATAGCCGCATACGGTACAAACGTATTCTTTCATTTAGCTACCTCCTTGTGTCCATTATACCATCGCACGCAACCTTTTTCCGTGATAAAATCACATACGACATCTTCGCCTTTATTTCGTCACGACGCGCATCGGCATAATGCGCGTCCTTCAAAATAGTTATGCACTTCTTACTCTCGTATGGTATAATGAACTGAGTAAAGGAGCAAGAGACATGGACTTTGCGGATTTTTTCCCTATCTGGAGCACGTTGACGGAAAACGAACGAGACATTATTTCGCGCGCGGCGTTCGACCGTAAATTCCCTAAAGACACGGTACTCAGCCGCGGCACGGAATGCACGGGACTGCTTCTTATACGATCGGGTCAAATACGGGCATACACAACTTCCGAAGAGGGCAAAGAAATAACTTTATACCGCCTTTTCGAGAGGGATATATGCCTATTCTCCGCCTCCTGCATGCTCAACAGTATGCAATTCGAAATCACGCTTGCGACCGAGAAAGACTCCGTGGTCACCGTGATCCCCGCGGAGATATACAAGACGGTCATGACCGCGTCCGCGCCCCTTGCGAATTTCACCAACGAGATAATGGCGAGCAGATTTTCCGACGTGATGTGGCTCATCGAGCAGATAATGTGGAAAAGTTTAGACAAGCGCCTGGCGTCCTTCCTGCTCGAAGAAGCC
The DNA here is from genome assembly GCA_944349735.1 of uncultured Clostridia bacterium. Taxonomy (GTDB): domain Bacteria; phylum Bacillota; class Clostridia; order Christensenellales; family DTU072; genus Stercoripulliclostridium_A. Next base: position 17,843 of record CALVNM010000023.1, read on the forward strand.
GCGATCGAAGGCGGCAATACCCTGAAAATAACTCACGAGATCATCGGCAACCATCTCGGCAGCCCGCGCGAAGTGGTGACCCGCATGCTGAGATATTTCGCTTCGGAAGGTCTCGTGAAGCTTGCGCGCGGCACGATAGAGATAGCCGACGAAACGGGACTGAGGGCGCTTGCCGGCTGAAGCGCCCGCCACGAAATTCGTCAAAACATTATATGGATAAGGATATAAGAAACGCGGCCGGTAAATCAGGACCGCGTTTCTCGTTTATGGAAGAGGTATGCGCCGTCAATCGGCATCTTTACCGCAAGTCGACGCCCGTTCCGCGCACAGCCTGTCGTTGACCACCGCCGCATAGAAGCGGTATCCGCCCGCGAAATTGAATACCTCGAAACCGCGGCCCGTAAGTATCCTCGCGGCTATATAACTGCGCAAACCGCTCTGACATACGATGTACACGGGTTTACCTTCGGGAAGCTCGCCTATCCTTTCGCGCAATTCGTCCACGGGTATATTGACGAAGCCGTCCATCATGCCGCCCGAAGCGCATTCCTCTACGGTACGCACGTCGAGGAGCGTAACGCTTCCGTCTCTCGGAAGTTCAGGCTCGTCCTCGAGATACCATTGTTTCACAAGGCCGTCTTCGATGTTCTCTATCATGAATCCCGCCATATTCACGGGGTCTTTGGCGGAAGAATACGGCGGTGCGTACGCGAGATCGAGGTCTGCAAGATCCGTTGCCTTCATACCCGCTCTGATAGCGGTGGCGAGTACGTCTATCCTTTTATCCACGCCTTCGTAACCAATAATCTGCGCCCCCAGCAAGCGGTATGTGCCCTTCTCGAACAATACCTTCATCGTCATAAGTTTGCCGCCGGGATAATATCCCGCATGACTCATGGGAGACAAGATTACTTTGTCCGCCGCAATGCCTTCGCTCTTTGCCGTTCTCTCGTTGATACCGGTAGCCGCGGCTGTCAAGCGGAATACCTTTATAACCGAACTTCCCTGTCCGCCGCCGTAACGGCTGTCTTTGCCGCAGATGTTGTCGGCGGCTATCCTGCCCTCTTTATTGGCAGGTCCGGCAAGAGAGATCAAGGCGGGTTTCCCCGTAACGAAATTCTTGATTTCCGCCGCGTCGCCGACCGCGTAAATGTCTGGAACGGAAGTCTCCATGCGATCGTTGACCGCGATGCTGCCCTTTATACCGAGTTTAAGTCCCGCACGGGCGGCAAGCCCCGTATCGGGCGTGACGCCTATGGCGACGACCGCCATGTCCGCTACGATCGTCGCTCCGCTGCCGAGTCGCACTCCGAGCGAACCGGAGTGATCGCAGAAACCCGCGACCGCTTCTTTAAGCATCAGCTTCACGCCGTTATGCCTTACTTCAGCATGGATAAAAGCCGCCATGTCCGAATCGAAAGGCGCCATCAGCTGCGGCGCCGCCTCCACGAGAGTAACGTCGATACCGAGTCGCGCGAGATTTTCCGCGACTTCTATCCCGATAAATCCTCCGCCTATCACGACGGCTCTTTTCGGCGCGGCGGAGTCTATATACTCCTTCAGCCGGAAAGTGTCCTCGACGTTGCGCAAAGTAAAAACGCGTTCGTCGTCTATACCTTCGAAATCGGGTTTTATCGGTCTTGCTCCTGGAGACAATACGAGCTTATCGTATTCCTTCTCGAACGTAACGCCTCGGTCAATATCCCTGACCGTAACGGTCTTCCTTTCGGGACATATGTCTATAACTTCGTGCTTCACCCTGACGTCTATACGGAAACGCTCGTAGAAGCTTTCCGGAGTCTGAAGCGTAAGCTCCTCCTTATCCGTTATCTCGCCGCCTATGTAATACGGCAGCCCGCAGTTTGCGTATGAAATATATCCCGACTTCTCGTAAACGGTGATCTCCGCATTCTCGTCGAGCCTTCTTATGCGCGCCGCCGCCGTAGCGCCGCCCGCTACTCCGCCTACTATCACGACTTTCATTATCTTACCACCTTCCCTTTATAATCCGCTATGCCCCCTATATCGTTGACGGAAGCATAACCGTTTCGCTTCAGAATATGCACGGCTTGCCTGCTGCGCGCGCCGCTCAGGCAATATACGTAGATCGGCGCGCATCTGTCCTCGGGAAGCGCCTTCGACCCGCTTATCGATTGCAAAGGTATGTTTACGCTGCCTTCGATATGACCTCCGGCGTATTCGCTTAAGGTACGCACGTCTATCAATACCGCGCCTTCGGCAGCCTTGTAACTCTTTACGCCTTCGTTGATGTCGACGCGGCGGAATATGTCGAAAAAACCCATACCGCCTCCGTCAATCGAACATCTTGAGTATATCGCCTTTGGGACGTACGCCTACGACTCCGTTCACGGCTTTACCGCCTTTCATGACCACAAGCGTCGGTATGCTCATGATCTGAAAAGCTCCCGCAAGTTCGGATTCCTCGTCCACGTTCACCTTGCCGACTTTGATGTCTCCGCGCTCGGCGGCGATCTCGTCGACGACGGGGCTCATTATACGGCAGGGACCGCACCAGCTTGCCCAGAAATCGAGCAGTACGGGTTTGTCGGAGTTAAGGACTTCGGATTCAAAATTATTTTTCGTTACGGTCAATACTGACATTTTTGCACCTCGCTTTATTTGCTGTTATCAGTATATCCCCGTTAAAAAAAATTTTCCGTAACATAATCACATAAACGCGCCCTGCCGATATTATCGCGGCCGATCGGGAAACGCGCATGCTAAATACCGTCTCGGTTATCGCATACTTGCGCAGGATCCGGCTTTTTTGCTTTTTTTCTGCGTATTATTATGACTGCCGCCGCCGTGCTTCCGCCTGTCAGCGCTACGCCGCCTATCACGCATAAAGATATGTACAACTTGATCAAAGATAAATATCTCGGATAAGTTTTTTCAATGAATTCATTCATATCCGGCGGCGCTATCTCGTAAGGGCGATCGACGCCTTGTTTTACCGCAAGCGTTTTGAATTCCTCGAATGCCTTTTCCTTTTCGGCGATATTCCAACTCGCGGCGAACATTTTGGCATACAATACGTTCAGCTTTATTTCTTCTACGTACCCCGTCAGCCTTTCGTCTCCCGAGACCGCCGCCATAGCTTCCGCTATCAACGCTTCGTACGCGGCTATGTTCTCATTGCTTAAATAATCGCCGTAATGATCTTCGGGCGCGTCGTAAAGATCCAGTTCTTTGGCTTCCGTCCTTACGGATTCGTGCGCGAGGTCGATGTATTCCGCTATATAATCCGCGGCTCCCCCGTAAGTTACCGTAACGTATTTACCGATAAGAGCGTTTACGTCGGTGTCGGTATCCCATAGCTGTCGGGCAAGCAAATAGCTCCTTAAACACGCGAACTCGTCGCTTTTTTCGCGGCTTCCCTGATGGAATACGCTTCTGACGTTATTTGCCTTGTAAAATTCGACATTGTCTTTCTGTACCGCAAAATTCGGGAACGGCATAAGGAGGTTCTTGAAATCCACCACGTAATCCCATACGAAAAGGTTGTCGCATATTGCGCTCCATTCCTCTATCATCCGCTTTGCCTCCGCCGACGCGTCGTTCGAGCCGAACTTACTGCTATACAGTTGCGAAGTCTGTATGGGAGCGATAACGATATTGACGTTCTTTTCGCATACTATCCCCGCCGGTACGTCTTTAGTGTAAGTATACGCAAGCGTACTTATATAAACGTCCGGGAAACGTCGGGCAAGCTTGTTGAGTATTTCCAGTAAGGCGCCCGCTCTGGAACCGTACTTTTCGTAGGATTTTTCGCATTCTTCGCACTCGCAATAATAAACGTTGTCGTTAATGCTGAAATCCCAATATTTGACGTCGGGATATTCCGAGACGAATTCCGCAAGCTTGTTTTCTATTAAAGGATATATGTCAGGATTCGTAAGACACAACTGTGTGGGCGCGCCTTTATATTCCCTTCTTCTTTTGCCTTTGATATACGCGAAATATTCGGGATGCGTCTCGAAATATATGTCAGGATCGACGAATGTGAAGGAACTGTGGCACCATGTGCCCCAATAACGGTTGGCGTCGTTTTTTATTTCCGATTTTTCTCCGGTCCCGTTGCTTCTGATGCGTTTGCTCCAACCGTTTTGCGATACCTCGTACTGATAAACTCTGCGCCATGCAAAATCGGGATTGTCCGTTATGTCGAGAGGATCGAGATATATCGTCGGGGCGTATGGAATATAGTCGTGATCGTCCCGTACGAACATACATCCCAATATGTCTTCCGCAAATCCGTAAATACCGTTAACCACCCCGTCAACGGCGGTATTCTTGTCGACAGCCGCGGATGCTTTGATATAAATATTCCCGTCTATGCTTTTGATAACGTATCCGTCATACATTACGTCGGATGTGTCTATGTTTTCGGAATATCCCGTTTCTCCTAGAGAAATGTATTTGCCGTCGTATACGGTTGCGTCGGTGATCACTTCGAAACCGTCGGCGCTTCCCGTCATACGCTTCAGTATATCGGAAAAATAAAATGCGTCGGCAGAAAAACTCTCCTTGTCTTTTTCGGGTATGATTATTTTGTATTCCGATTCGCCGTTACGGGCAAGCTGTATATCTTTGACTTCCGCAAGTCCTGCGACCCATTCGGCTTCGTCGAACTTCATATTGTCTGAAACGGATATAACGGTATCCGATCTGCGCCGCTCCGCATCGCCGCCCGTACACGCCGCAAGCATAAAAATCAATGCAAGTAAAATTATTATCGTAACTTTTTTAGACATTGTAAAATTCCCATCGCGTTTTTTATGACGTTTCCGACATTTATATGATAGCATATTACGCATGTATTGAGAAGATGTCCGTCGCTTTTCGAAGCATACTTTCCGATCCGCCGGAGAAAACCGCCCTAAAATCAATATTCTTTACGTCCCGTTAAAAAATCGAGGTCTTCTCCGAAGTAATCGGCAATTTTACAGAGGTTCTCGATCCCTATTTCCCTCTGGCAAAGCAGATAACGCGACAACGTCTGTTGCGGTATATTTATTTTGCGCGCTACCGAACTTACGCTCTCCTGCCCTATCAATTCTTTCAGCCTTTCAGCGAATTTTTCTGCATACATATAATTATGCTACACCGAACGGTGTTTTATT
>CALVNM010000024.1 GCA_944349735.1 uncultured Clostridia bacterium
CTGCTTTCGGCATATCTCCGTCGTCGAATTTGTCTTCGTTTCCGACTTCGATTATCTTGAAGCCTTTGGATACCATATATGACGAGAACTGCCAGAGTTTTTGGAAAAGTCCGTTGGAGTCCATAATGACCGAAAGGTTTTCGGTCGGGTGATATGCAGTAATTCCGAAATAGTTTGCCGTGTTTTAAAAAATGAAATATGCGCCATAAAGCCGTCTATTTTGTATAGTTGCCGTATTTATCTCTTTTTTGCGTGAGATAGAAATCAGATAGCTTTGGAACATAGATTTCGGTATCTACGACAATACAAGCGACACCTTTGATACAAAAATAACAGAGCCGCGGGTTCAAACGCGACTCTGTTTGGCGGAAGCGGAGGGATTCGAACCCCCGTGGGCGTTGACCCAAACGGTTTTCAAGACCGCCTCGTTATGACCACTTCGATACGCTTCCGTTTTGTTTATTCAGATCGACGGCGTTTTCGCCGGCTCTTATTCTATCACAGACCTCCGCATAAATCAATCGTTGATCCATATTTATCTTGCACAAAGGCTTTTGTTACCGTCGCTTTACGAACTTGTTTTTTTGTAACGGGTTGTGTTAAAATATTATATATCGATATTATACGTCGTCATTGTGCGGTCTTACCGCTTGCGAGGTCAGATGAAAATAGTTATTGCTCCCGATTCTTTCAAAGGTACTTTAAGCGCTTACGAGGCGGCTTCGCTTATCGCTAAAGCCGCAAAGGAATGTTTCCCCGAAGCGCAGGTGATCTCCGTCCCGCTTGCGGACGGCGGCGAAGGCAGTCTTGCATGCTTCCGTAGCGCCATCGGCGGCAATTACGTGCCCGTCAAAGTCTGTAACCCCTATCTCGAACCCATAGAAGCGAAATATCTTCTCAAAGACGATCTTGCCGTCATAGAAATAGCGGAATGCGTGGGGCTTCCTCTCGTGGAAGGCAGAAAACACGTACGGCTTACTTCAACTTACGGTGTGGGCGAACTTATCCGCAACGCTATAGACAAGGGCGCGCGCGAAATAATTCTTGCACTCGGCGGAAGTTCCACCAACGACGGCGGCGCGGGAATGGCGGCGGCTCTCGGCGCGCGCTTTACCGACGAAGAAGGCATGCCGATGCTCCCTACCGGAGGTACTCTCGAAGATATATATGCGGCGGATTTTTCGGGACTCGACAAAAGAATGAGCGACGTGAAATTCACCGCTATGTGCGATGTGGACGTGCCGCTATGCGGCGAAGGCGGCGCGACTTACGTGTTCGCTCCGCAAAAAGGCGCCGCGGCAGACGAGCTCGAGTCGCTCGATAAAGGTATGCGACATTACGGCGAAATTCTGAACACCTCTTTCGATACCGACGTGTTCTCGCTTCCGGGCGGAGGCGCTGCGGGCGGTCTAGGCGCGGGCGCTAACGCCGTACTCGGCGCAAAGACCGAGCGCGGAATAGATCTTGTGCTGCGCGTTACCCGCTTCGACGAAATAATTAAAGACGCGGACATGGTAATAACCGGCGAAGGCAGACTCGACAGACAAAGCTTCATGGGTAAAGCCGCCGACGGCATAAGCCGCGTCGCCCGTTCGCACGCCGTCCCCGTATATATAATAGCCGGCGCTGTTTCTGACGAAATAACTTCTGAACTGCTCGCTCAGCACGGAATATCCGCGGCGATAGCCGTAAACGACGGCGAACGCCCAGTATTCGAAATCGCAGACTCCGCACCAAAAGATCTCTATGACGCGGCAAAAAATTTTTTCGATGCCGTAGCTGAATTATGAGAATTTTTCTTATCGTACTCGACAGCCTCGGAATAGGAGCTTCGTCCGACGCCGCGTTATACGGCGACATCGGCAGCGACACTCTCAAAGCGATAAGCTGTTCAAAGCTATTTTCGGCTCCCAACATGATAAAAATGGGGCTTGGAAATATCGATAAAGTGGATTACCTTCCCAAAGCGAGCGCGCCGGAAGCTAGCTACGCGCGCCTAACGCCCGTATCCCCCAACAAGGACACCACGTCGGGTCACTGGGAATTGACCGGCGTTATTGCCGATCGCTTCCCGACATATCCGGACGGCTTCCCGGAAGAGATAATCTCTGCGTTCCGTGCCGCTACCGGACGCGGCGTTCTCTGCAACAAGCCCTATTCCGGGACCGAAGTCATCAAGGTTTACGGAGACGAGCACATTGCCACGGGCGATCTCATAGTTTATACTTCTCAGGATTCCGTATTCCAGATAGCCGCCCACGAATCTATAGTTCCTCCCGATGAACTCTACCGCTACTGCGCCGCGGCAAGGAAAATACTTACCGGTAGACACTCCGTCGCGCGCGTCATCGCGCGCCCGTTTGCGGGAGTAAGCGGTGCTTATTACCGCACCGAAAACCGCAGAGATTTTTCTTTGCCGCCGCCCGCGCCCACTCTGCTCGACAGGCTGAAAGAAAACGGCAAAGACGTCATCGCGGTAGGAAAAATAAACGACATTTTCGTAGGACGCGGGATAACGCGCGCCGTCCATGCGGCGAATAACGAAGAAGCGTATGCCGCAACCGAACTCATCGCCGCAGACGATTTCGACGGACTGTGTTTCGTAAACCTCGTGGATTTCGATATGCTCTACGGTCACCGTAACGACGTAGACGGCTACGCCGAAGCCGTAAGCTTGTTCGATAAGCGTCTGGGAAGATTCCTTCCGGGTATGCGGAGCGACGACGCGCTGATCCTGACCGCGGACCACGGATGCGACCCTTCCACCCCTTCTACCGATCACTCGCGCGAGGACGTATTCGCTCTTATGTACGGTAAACCTTTCGGCGCGCCGCGCAACCTAGGAACGATACGCGGCTTCTCGGCGATAAGTAAGATAATCGGCGACCTTGCCGGTCTTTAGTACGATATACAAAGACGATAAAATGAAAGCGGCTTCGCCGAGCAGACGAAGCCGCTTTTCCTTATCAAAAGCCGATCAATCCCGTTTCCCCGTGAGGATGAATTCCACGAGTTTCTCTACGTCCTTGAAATTGTCATACCCGCCAATGTATCCGCCGTCGCAAGCGTAATGTATTCCGTTTGCGTCGTTCCTCAAAAGGCATTCTACCAATTTGTCTTTCCCGTTTCTTCGCAGAAATTCTCTGAAAGCTTTATGCTTGGTCTTATCGAATACTCCTATGTCGCAATCTTCTGTGCACTCGTAGCATCCTGCGATCCCCTTATTCTCTACGCATCTACGGTTCATACACCATACCTGCCCGGTGCATCCTGCCGAATCGCATCCGCTGCACTTATCTTTGTCGGGGCACAGAAAACAAGGCAATCCGCACCTTGCGACTCCGTGTTGATCTTCCATACTCACAACCCGTCCTTATAAACTGAAATAAAATGCCTTACACACCGGTCAGTCGCAAAATCAAGCAGCATTTCTAACTATATTAAATCACATTATGTCGGATTTTGCAAGAGCGAAAACCATTTCGCTTTTCAAATATTCAATTTCTTTCTTCCTTTGCGAGATCGTACCATACTTTGACGTACGCCGCGATAGGCGCATAGTTGTCAAGCAATACCATTCCGAGTCCCGCAAGGTCCTCCGATCCGTCGTAGCGCACGTTGTGCGGCATCGCACCCGCAAGGTAGACAGTGATCCCGCGTTCCGCAGCATACGCAAGGAATTTCTTGAGATCCTCGCCGTCAGTTCTTACGGTCCCTGAATGGTAGCTCTCGAGTATAACCGCTCTCACCCCGTTCGCCAATTCCGTAGGATACAACATACCCGGATAAACCTTAAGGCGCAATACCTCTCCGTCTTTTAGACGCACGCCTTTACGGTAGGCGCCGTCCTCGGGATAGCCGCAAGCCCTGTCCGCTATACGGAAAACATCGGAATACGGCTCGTGCGCTATCATCCTGTCAGGCTCGAATATGCAATTTTCAGGTTCCCTTATCCCTGATTTCGAGAGCCTTTTACAAGCTTCACTGGCAATATACGCCACCTTGACTCCCGTGCCTTTCATTCGTATGAAGTTGACTGCAGCTCTCAGATTGTATATCGCGTTTGTATCCGGATCTCCCACGGGGTCGGACGAGGAAACGAGAACGACCGGCTTAACTTTTGCGCCCAAAGCGTATCTCAGCGCGGCGGCTGTATATTGCAAAGTATCCGTTCCGTGCGTTATCACTATTCCGTCGGTATCGTCCTCAAGAGCTTCGGCAGCGGCTTCCACTATTTCTGTTATGCGGGCGCCGCCGTTATTTTCGGACAGCTTGAAGTCAAGCGCGCGGATACGCCAATTTTCCGCGCCGTAACGCGCGGCATACGCGTCGAGCAACTCTCGGACGGAATTTTCGTCCGTATGTCTTATCCCGTCTGCCTCGGCGCTGCCGATAGTCCCCCCCGTAAACAATATGGTCATGTACATGTTACTATTGTAATACTATCCCCCGCGCATTTCAACTTAAACCATAAAAATTATCGGTATTGCATTTTCCGTATAATATGTTACAATTATTTTATCACCAGAGGAGCAGAATATTTTATGGATTACACCGCGATAATCGGCAAAGCCGCACAAGCGATACCGCCTTCGGGCATCAGAAAGTTTTTCGACATCGCAGCCGAAATGAAGGACTGCATTTCCCTGGGCGTAGGCGAACCGGATTTCATCACTCCCGCCGCATTCAGCGAGGGCGCGATAAAAAGCGTTTACGACGGAAAAACACAATATACTTCCAACAGCGGTCTCAAGGAATTGCGAGTAGCCATCTCGAAATATCTTACCGATTTCATCAGAACGGAATACGATCCGGATTCCGAGATACTTATCACGGTAGGAGCTTCGGAAGCCATCGACATAGCTCTCAGAATGCTCATAAATCCGGGCGACGAAATTCTCGTGCCTTCCCCTTCGTACGTATCGTACGCGCCTTGCGTTTCTCTGTGCGGAGGCGTCCCGATAGCCATACACTGCAAAGCGGAAAACGAATTCAAGCTGACTCCCGCAGAACTCGAAGCAGTCGTCACGCCTCGCACCAAAGCTCTTATTCTACCCTATCCCAACAACCCTACCGGCGCAGTGATGGAAAAAGAATATCTCGAGGCTATCGCGCCGATATTGCGCAAGAACAATATCGTCGTGCTTTCCGACGAAATATACGGCGAACTCACCTACGGCGAAAAGCATGTCTCCATAGCGGAGATCGAAGGGATGCGCGATCTCACGATAATCCTAAGCGGATTCAGTAAAGCTTTCGCCATGACGGGCTGGCGCGTAGGTTACGTGGCAGCTCCCAAAGAACTCCTCTCCGTCATGCGCAAAATACACCAATACGCAATAATGTGCGCGCCTACGGCGAGCCAATACGCGGCGTTATACGCGATCGAGCAAAGTTACGCGCATGATTTCCGCGAAGTGAGGGAAATGCGCCGACAATACGACGAAAGACGCACCTATCTTGTGAGCAGGCTTAACGCAATGGGACTTAAATGCTTTGAGCCTCGCGGCGCGTTCTACGCTTTCCCGTGCGTGGCGTCCACGGGCATGGACGGCGAGCAATTCGCGGAAAAGCTGCTTTATTCGGAAAAAGTTGCCGTCGTTCCCGGCTCCGCATTCGGCGCGAGCGGCAAGGATTTCGTTCGTATTTCCTACGCTTACGCGATCAAAAATATCGAAAAAGCTCTCGACAAGATAGAGAAATTTCTCTCTTCTCTCAAAGGCTGATAGATACATCGTCAAATAAAAAGCGTTCCCGACGGGAACGCTTTTTTCGTAATGTCCGTGCCTAACGGGTCTCTCCGTAATATTTTCCCCGTCGATCCGAAGTTATAGCCGCCGATTCGTTCGTTCTCTCCACCGCAAGAGTAAGAAGCATCGCCATCACCATTATCGGATAAGGGATAAAAGTGCCGGTATCCATCATGCTGTAGGCTTCGAAACCGATGAAGGAAAGCAACGCGAACTGCGCGAAAACATTGCGGTTGATCCTTCTGAATACTATACCGTAGCGCACCGCGTAGAATATCGCAAATGCGAATATGCCCACGATACCCGTCGAACCTATGATCTGGAAAAGCGTGGAATGGAACCAATAAAAATACATTCCTTCGGGTTGCTTATAATACTCGCCGTCAAAACCCATGCCCGCGCCGAAAACGGGATTGTTGCGGAAGCACTCCAACGCTTCGGCATAGAGCTTATCGCGTCCCGAGAGCGTCTTGTCCTCCACGTTCGCTAGCCGCGCGATGTATTCGTTGAGTTCGCTCATGTTGATGAAATATACCGTAAGGACGGCAACGCCGACGGCGGCAACGGGTATAAGTATTTTGAGTCTGTTGAGACCTTTACATCTGATTATCGCGTACACAGCCGTGATAACCGCCATTATCGCGCCGAAAAGAATGCCGCCGCGGCTGAAAGTAAGCACTGTGAACGAAAAATTGAGAATGCCCAATATCGTGTATATTATCTTCTGCTTTTCGGTAAGGGCAAGATAGAACGCCATGGGCGAAGCGAGAAGCAATACCGTGGCGAGGTTGTTGTCTATAGACCAGCCCGCGTCTATCACGAAGCCGCGTCCCCATATCTCGAAAGGCGGTTTATTTACGGCATACAGCGTTATTATTTCCATTCCGATGAGGATACCGTACCAGGTGAATACCTTGGCGGTATATTTGCCAATCGAAGCGTAACCTTCGCTTTCCTTACCGTAAAGGGCAAAAAGCACGTAGAACACGAGCGGAAGAAAGCCGAGCATAACGGTATAAGCGAGCGTACCGAGATAGTTTTCCGAAGAGATCACCCCTATTCCGCCGAGCAACATCGCCGCCGCTATCAACAGCTGCGGTATTATCATGCGCATCTTCTTCGGTTCTGGTCGGTAATAGAAGATATGGAAAATCAACCCCAATACAAGCGGGATAGCGCCTGTCAGACAGATAAAATACTCCGTGGGGTCTTTCATCGCAAACATCGCAGGAGCATAGAGCGCAACGGGAAGCATGGGCTTGAAATCGTCAACCGCCACGAGCGCGGTTCCGGCTATAACTGAACCGACAAGAAATCCCCAGAATATTTCCTTCGTGTACCAGGTGACGAATACTACCGCGACCATAAGTATCAGATATGCGTCGGTATAGAAAAAAGCTTTGAGCGCTTTAGGCGATCTGTCCGAGATCTTAAGTTTTACAGTATCCATGACCTTAACCCTTCATATATGGTATTGTCGAAATCACGACTTTTATCAGATAATCATTCTATCACAACCGGAGCCGCAACGCAACGGTATTGAGCCTACGCGTCTGTTAGCCGTTAAATCTTGACTTATGCGCGCGCTAATTATATAATTTATTATAATCGCATCTTGCGCGACGATAAAATTCAAGAAGGAGTTTTCACGATGAGGACGATTATAGACTTCAACAAAGGCTGGAAATTCACCAAAGAAGGCGTTAGCGCCGCGGTCGATCTACCGCATACCTGGAATGCGTCGGACGGTCAGAACCGTCCCGACTACTACCGCGGTAAATGCAGTTATGAGAAAGAATTGCCCGTTCTCGAAGGCGAAAGTTTCATCGAAATAAACGGAGCCAATTCGGTGGCGGAAGTTTATGTCGGAAACAAAAAAATAGCCGAACACCGCGGCGGCTATTCGATGTTCCGCGTAAACGTCACTCCCTATTACGGCTCCGTGATACGCATCGACGTTGATAACTCCGATTTCGTCGACGTTTACCCCTCCACAGCGGACTTTACCTTTTACGGCGGTCTATACAGAGACGTTAAAATAATAACCGGTCTCGGGAAAAAGCGCTTCTCTCTCGCCACCGGTCGTAACGGCGTATTCGTTACTCCGACGGTACTCGGAAACGGAAACGGAAAACTCGAGGTAAAGGTCTTCGCCGACGGCGCGGAAGCCGGCGACGATGTCGTGCTCACGCTGAAGGACGCCTCGGGTAAAACGATAGCTTCGTCGACCGCGTCCGCTCTCGAAAAAGAACTTATTCTCGAGATACCCGACGTCGTTTTATGGGACGGTATCGCCAATCCGTATCTCTACGAATTAACTTGCGAATTATATTCGCCCAAAGGCAAAGAAGATGAGGTAACCGTAAAAACGGGATTCCGAACAATAACTTTCGATGCCGAAAAAGGCTGTTTCCTTAACGGCAGACATATCAAACTTAAAGGTGTTTCCAGGCATCAGGACAGGCTTGACAAAGGCAACGCTTTAAGCCCTGAAGACCACATAGAGGACATAGGACTCATCCTCGAGGTAGGCGCGAACTCGGTACGTCTCGCCCACTACCAACAGGACGAAAGATTCTACTCGCTCGCAGACGAAAAGGGTCTGCTCGTATGGGCGGAAGTCCCCGTCATCTCCCGTTATTCCCCCGCTAAACAGGAAAACGCGAAAAGCCAGCTTACGGAGCTTATCACGCAGAACTACAATCATCCTTCGATATTCTGCTGGGGCGTGCAGAACGAGATAACCATCGGCGGTAAATCCAAAAACGTCGAACCCGCGATAAGAGAGCTTAACGCGCTCGCGCATTCATTGGATCCGACACGCGTGACAACGTCTGCCCAGGTAATGATGTGCGCTCCCGACAGTTCGCTCAACAAGATTACGGACATACAGGGATACAATCTCTATTACGGTTGGTATGTTGAAAAATACACCGCTCTCGGCGGCTGGCTCGACAATTTCCATAAAACAAATCCGAACGTCAAACTATGTCTCAGCGAATACGGCGCGGAAGCGATACTGCGCTATCAGACCGAGAACGGCGAACAGGGAGATTATACCGAAGAATACCAGGCGCTTCTGCACGATCACTATGCCAAAGAGATCGCCGCGCGCGACTGGATGTGGGGAAGTTACGTATGGAACATGTTCGACTTCGGCGCCGCGAACCGTAACGAAGCGGGAGTAAAGGGCAGAAACAATAAAGGACTCGTCACATTCGACAGAAAAACGCGTAAAGACTCCTTCTACGTTTACAAAGCTTACTGGAGCGACGAAAAATTCGTACGTATACTCGGCTCCCGCTACGTAAACAGACCCATCGGTAAGACGACGGTAACCGTTTGCTCCAACGCCGACGAAGTCACGCTCTCCTTTAACGGCGCGAGCTTTACCGCAAAATGCGACAAAACGGTCCGGTTCGAGGATCTCGAAATACTGCCGGGCGAAAACAAAGCCGTGGTAACCGCAGGCGACGTGAAAGACGAAGCGGTCTTTTGCGGCGTGGAAGCTCCCGATCCCGACTACAAAATGCCCGAAGGCTCCGCGTCTTTCGTCAAAAACTGGTTCCGCTCCGAAGGAGGCGATTCCTCGGCGTATTACTCTCTGAACGACAGAATCGGCACTCTTCTCAAAAGTCCCGAGATAAATTCCGCCATAGGTTCCTTCCTCGGCACGAAGAAATCTCTGAAGAGGCTGGTTTTCCTGGTCAAACCCTTCAAAGTCTCGACGCTGCTTAAACTCGCGCGCATCGATCCGCAGTTGAGAGACATAGCGGCAAGTTATCTTCAGACGATACCGAAAAACAAAAAGCAATAAACTAAATCCTCAATAAAGGCGGATACTATAATGAAATTAGAAAACGTCATCATTTTACGAGACGGCAAAGCGGGAACGCGAGCCGTCGACATACATGCGGAAAACGGCGTCATAACCGAAATAATAGAGCGCGGCGCACCCGACGCGGATACGCTATACGCTACTGCGGGATTTGTGGACGAACACACCCACGGCGGATACGGAATGGACTATTTCGCAGCTACCCAGGAAGCCGCCGACGCCGTAGGAAAATTCCATCTCGACAACGGCACCACGTCGTACGTCGCCACTTCCGTTGCAACTAAACTTGAAGATCTGGATCGCCAGATAGCGGAAATAAGGACCCTTAAAAACCGATTTTCGGATATGATAGGTCTGCATATGGAAGGACCTTTCATCAATGTCGGAAAGAAGGGCGCGCAACCCGAAGAGAATATCAAGACGGTATTCGATGACGAAGACGCGGCGTTCTTCGATAAAAACAAAGACATGATACGCATAGTCACGCTCTGCCCCCATACGGAGAGAAGCGTTCAGCTCGTGCGTTGTCTTAAGAGCAACGGGATAATAGCGAACGCCGGTCACGACGGCAGTATATATCCCGAGATAGAAGCATGCGTCGAGGCGGGTCTCGACGCGGCGACGCACGTTTATTGCGCTTCGTCCGGACTCGGAAGACGTAAAGGAGATCTGACCAAATACATCGGATTGAACGAAACCGCCCTGCTCGATCCGCGCATAATGACGGAGGTCATCGCGGACGACATGCACATATCGGAACCGCTGTTCCGCTTCATATACAAGAACAAAGGCTTCCGAAATATAATGCTCGTATCCGACTCGCTCTCCGCAGCGGGCATGCCCGTGGGCACATACAAACTCGGAAGAGACATCGACGTCTACAATAACGGCAGAGTGGCTCTTCTTGCCGACTTCAGCGCGCTTGCCGGGAGCATAACTCCTGTATCCGGGATGGTAGAAATAGTTACCTCGTACGGCGTGCCTATAGCCGAAGCCGCCTATATGGGCAACCAGGCGCCGTGCGCCCATCTCGGTCTGAAAGACCGCGACGTGATAGAAAAAGGCAAACGCGCGGACATATGCGTGCTCGACGCACGCGCGCACCTTACCGCGGTATATCAGAAAGGGAAACGCATCGTATAACCGACGTATTACCGCACTATTTTATCGAGTATCTTAGACATTTCCTTGAGCTTCGCGCTTGCGTCGCCCTCTTTAACCGAGTTGACGACGCAGGTGCTGAGATGCGCGTTGAGTATCTCTTTATTCACTTTGGCAAGTATCGCCTGCGCAGCCATTATCTGATTGGAGATATCTATGCAGTACTTCTTCTCGTCTATCATTTTGACGACGCCTTCGATCTGCCCCGAGGCGGTACGCAGAAGTCTCTTGAGTTCGGCGTCGTTTCTTTCGTAACCTTTCATTTCTCCTCCTTCGCTTCGTAACCCGCCGCTTTGACGGCTCCGACGAGCGCTTCGGCGCTCGGTAAGTCCGCGCGCACGATCGCGTTCTTTCTTTCGAGCGAAACTTCGACGCTCTCAACGCCGGCGACCTTTTCGAGAGCCGCTTTGACGCGCGCCACGCAATGCATGCACATCATGCCTTCTACGGAAATAACATATTCTTTCATATCATTAACGTTCCTTTCGTCGTTTATTTCGTTTTGCCCGCTTGTAGCCGGCGAGGGTAAGGCGCACCCTTCGCCTCCGCATTCGCACTCCGCGTCCGCACTTTTCGCTACAGACGTAGCGGTAGGCTTGAAGAACTTGAGGCGCAACGCGTTGGTCACCACGAATATGCTCGAAAGACTCATCGCCAGAGCCCCTATCATCGGATTGAGCATAAGCCTGAGCGGCGTATGATACAATACGCCCGCGGCAACGGGTATGCCCAAGGCGTTATAGAAAAACGCCCAGAAAAGGTTTTCTTTGATATTCCTTATCGTGCGCGCGCCGAGCCGCATTGCGGTCACCACGTCCGCCACGTTGTCCTTCATCAGTATTACGTCCGCGCTGTCTACGGCTATATCGCTCCCGCTTCCGATGGCTATCCCGACGTCGGCGCGCATGAGAGCGGGCGCGTCGTTGATACCGTCGCCTACCATCGCGACCTTGCCTTTTTGCGCAAGCTTCGCTATCTCCTTTTCCTTACCGTCAGGCAATACGCCCGCTATCACCTCGTCGGCGCCCACCGCGTCGCCCACGGCGCGCGCGGTGAGAGGATTGTCGCCCGTAAGTATATAAACCTTCGCGCCCGACTTCTTGATCTCGGCGACAGCTTCTTTCGCGTCCGGCTTGATTTTGTCGAAAGTGCCTATCGCGCCTGCATACTTCCCGTTCACGGCTACGAGAAGAGGCGTATGCCCTCTGCCTGCTATCTCCTGAAGGTCGTTTTCGTATTCGCATGCCTGTACGCCGCACTCTTCCATAAGCCGAGCGTTCCCCACGGCATATTCGTCAGAGCCCACTTTGCCTTTTATGCCTCGACCCTGTAATGTGCTGTATTCTGTAGCTTCAGCTACAGATTTAAGTCCTTTTTCGTTCGCGTATGCGACCACAGCCTCCCCGAGCGGATGCTCGCTCTTTTTCTCCAATGCGGCAACGGCGGCGATCGTCTCATCGGTATTTTCCCTTATCGTTATATCCGCTACCTCAGGTCTTCCTTCGGTTACGGTTCCCGTTTTGTCGAACACGACGTATTTTACTTTACTTAAAGTTTCGAGAGCTTCGCCGCTTTTTACGAGTATTCCGTTTTCCGCTCCTTTACCGGTTCCCACCATTACCGCTACCGGAGTGGCGAGCCCCAAAGCGCACGGACAGGAGATTACGAGCACGGATACCGCCGCGGTGAGGGCGAATTCCGCGTCCTCGCCGCCGGCAAGCCAGCCGATGAAGGTAGCAAGCGCGATAAGCATTACCGCAGGAACGAATATCCCCGACACCTTATCGGCTATCTTGGCTATTGGCGCTTTTGCGGCGCCCGCATCCTCTACCAGGGCGATTATCTTCGCAAGCACGCTCTCGCCGCCTACGGCGGTCACTTTAGCCTTTACGTATCCGCTTTTTACGAAGGTCCCTCCGGTTATTTTGTCGCCTGCGCCCTTTTCCACGGGGACGCTTTCTCCGGTAAGCGCGCTCTCGTTCACGAAAGCGGCGCCGCCTATTATTTCCGCATCGGCGGGGACTGACATTCCCGCTTTCACCGCTATGATCTCCCCCGGAGTAAGCGCACTGCTCTCCGTTTCGCGTTCCGCGCCGTCTTCTCCCACGATCAGCGCCTTCTCCGGCACAAGCTTACGCAGTTTACCGAGCGCGTCGCCGGTACGCTTTTTTGAGAGCGTTTCGAGATACTTGCCGACAGTGACGAGCGCGAGTATCATTCCCGACGACTCGAAATAAAGACTGTGAAGATATCTTTCCACCGTCGCCGTATCGCCCGCGCCCAAGCCGTAACTCATTCTGAACAGCGCGAATATCCCGTAGACGAGCGAAGCCGTAGCCCCTACCGCTACGAGAGAATCCATATTCGGAGCGCGCTTGAAAAGCCGCGAAAATCCGTTGACGAAATATGCGCGGTTCACGTAAAGTATGGGCGCGCACAACAGAAGCTGTACGAGCGCGTATGATACAGCGTTCGCCGTGCCGGTAAGAAAGGACGGAAGCGGCGCGCCGAGCATGTGCCCCATCGCAACGTACATCAGCAGTATCATAAAGACAAGCGAAATTATCAGCCTTGTCTTCATGGCTTTTGCTTCTTTAGCGGCAGCAACGGCGGCAGTGCTTTCTTTTACCGTACGACTTTTGTCGTCGGCGCCCGCTTTATCGGCTGGATATGCGCCGTAACCTGCCTTTTGCACGGCTTCGACGATCTTTTCGTCTTCGCCGTCGTATTCGAGAGTCAGCGTGGAGGTCAATAAATTTACAGAGACCTTATCTGTTCCGGGCAATTTCTTCACGCTGTTTTCCACATGCGCCGAGCACGCGGAACAAGTCATACCCGTAATAACGAATTTCTTTTTATTCATATATGACCTCACGATGCGCCATACTACATATCCGAACCGCTCCACAGAATCATCGGTCATGAGCGAATATGAGCGAATCGGTATGCGGGCTTTCGATTGCTTCCGGAACTAACCGGTTTATCCCGTTTGTATACGGCGGAAATCAATTCTGTTCCTTTATTCCCGTTAGTCCGAAGCACACCCCACCCCCGTGGGGTGTGCATATAAAGAATACAACCGATAAAATATTTTGTCAACGGTTTACACATCATCGGATGCGTTCCTTGCCGATTTGTTTACTTGTACTTGTTGAGATTTGTTCTTTTTTCTGCTTACTCCTGCTTGGCGGGACTTGATATTTTTTCTGCTTGCTCCTACTTGTCGGGACTTGATTTTTATCGCTACACATACTTATCGAGATTTGTTATTTTTATCGCTTTCTCCTACTTGGCGGGGATTGTTGTTTTCTTCGCTTGCTTATACCGCTATTGAGTTGTTATTTTTTCGCTTACTTAACTTGTCGGGGCTCGGTATATTATTCGGATTTTTATTTTATTTTTAATATGGTCAAGCGGGTTTTCTGCCGATCACAATGTATTCTTGCCGTTTTCAAGTCAATAATCGGATAGCAAATTGAATTTTGTCGAAAAATTTGTTTTGAAATTTATATAAATCTGTTGACGAGTTTTCAGGAACGCAGTATAATATAGTAAACCGAAAAACAAGGAGGTAAAGATGCAGAAAAGTTTATACAGTCTGATACTTATGGACGACGTCGTGCGCGAGATAGACGCCATAGCCCGTAAGCAGAATACGAACAGAAGCAATCTGATAAACCAGATACTTGCGGAATACGTGTCGATGGTAACGCCCGAACAGCGTATCTACAATATTTTCAACTGTATCGATAACCTTATAGGACATAATAACTTCGACTCTTATATAGAACCGCACGAAAGCACGATGAGTCTCAAAAGCTCTCTCAATTACCGTTACCGTCCTACGATAAGATACCTCGTCGAACTCTATCGCACGGGCGAAAACGCGTCGGGAGAACTCAAGATCGTTTTCCGTACGCAATCGCAGGAATTGCTGTTCAGGTTACAGGAATTTTTCGGGTTGTGGACGAAAATGGAGAGAATATATCTCAAAGATTATTCTTCGCAGGTCATAAACTATTCTTTCGAAAACGGAAAATTCACGCGTACGTTCCAAATGCCGCGCGACAGGCTCTACGACAACGAGGATACCGCGCGCGCCATAAGCGATTATATAAAGATGTTCGACGATATAGTCAAAGGTTACATTACGGGGACTTACATGAGTTTTACCGAAATGGAGAACAGGTATTTGCAATACCTGAACAGCTCCGTCGTAATATAAGGAGGTGAACGATATGAACATGCAGAAATTAACTCAAAAAAGCCTTGAAGCAATACAAAAAGCTCAGAATATAGCCATAGAAAACCAGAACGCCGAGATACTTCCCGAGCACATCGCATACGCACTTACGGACGACGACGGCGGGCTTGTCCCTTCTCTTATCCGCAAATGCGGCGGAAATCCCGATGCGGTAGCTGCTGCGCTCGACGATAAAATCAGGAGAATGCCCAAAGTCGGCGGCAGCTCGCACGAGCCTAATAAAATATACGTGTCGGTATCCACGGACAAAGTCTTGGCGCAAGCGGAAAAATACGCCTATAACGCAAAAGACGAATACGTAAGCGTAGAGCATCTCATGCTCGCAATATACGAGAAATGTCCGGATATAGCCGAAATATTCACTAAAAACGGCGCTCCTCGCAAGCGTTTCGAAGAGGAACTCAAGAAAGTGAAAGGCTCCAACCGCGTAACCGGAGACAACCCCGAAGCGGTCTACGACGCTCTCAAAAAATACGGCAGCGACCTGACCGAACGCGCAAGAGAACAGAAACTCGATCCCGTTATCGGCAGAGACTCCGAGATACGTAACGTAATAAGGATCCTTTCGCGTAAGACGAAGAACAACCCCGTGCTCATAGGCGAGCCGGGCGTAGGTAAAACGGCTATCGCGGAAGGCCTTGCACAGCGCATAGTACGCGGAGACGTACCGGAAGGTCTTAAGGAAAAAACGGTATTTTCACTCGATATGGGTGCGCTCATAGCGGGCGCAAAATTCCGCGGCGAATTCGAAGAAAGGCTCAAAGCCGTCCTCAACGAGATCAAGGAAAGCGAAGGCCGCATAATCCTTTTCATCGACGAATTGCATACCATCGTAGGCGCGGGCAAAACGGACAGCGCGATGGACGCGGGCAACCTATTGAAGCCGCTTCTTGCCAGAGGCGAACTCCATTGCATAGGCGCCACGACTCTTGACGAATACCGTAAGTATATCGAGAAAGACGCCGCCCTCGAACGCCGTTTTCAACCCGTCATGGTAGAAGAACCTACCGTAGAAGATACTATAAGCATACTCCGCGGACTCAAAGAGAAATACGAACTTTTCCACGGCGTACAGATACAGGACGCGGCGTTGGTCGCAGCCGCCACTCTATCCGCCCGCTATATCACCGACAGGTTTTTGCCCGACAAAGCGATAGACCTTGTGGACGAGGCATGCGCTCTCATACGTACCGAAATAGACTCTATGCCGTCGGAAATGGACGAGACCCGCCGCAAAATAATGCAGCTCGAGATCGAGGAAACGGCTCTCAAGAAGGAAAAGGATCCTTTGTCTGCAAGCAGACTCGATACGATACGTAAAGAGCTGAACGAACTCCGCGAAAAGTTCAACGCGATGAAAGCGCAATGGGATAACGAAAAATCGGCTATCGAATCGGTTCAGAAGATCAAACAGGAGATAGACGCCGTCAATTCCGAAATAGAGCGCGCGCAAAGGAATCTCGATTACGAAAAGACCGCCAAACTCCGCTACGGCAAGCTGCCCGAACTCGAGAAACAGCTCAAGGAAGCCCAAGCGAAGAGCGGGCAGAACAAAGCCGAAGCCCTGCTGCGCGACAAAGTGACCGAAGACGAGATCTCGCGCATCGTCTCACGCTGGACCGGAATACCCGTATCAAAACTTATGGAAGGAGAACGCGAGAAGGTATTGAATCTCGGCGAAATACTTCATAAGCGGGTCATAGGTCAGGACGAAGCCGTACGCCTCATAAGCGAAGCCATTCTTCGTTCGCGCGCAGGTATTTCCGACCCTAACCGTCCCATAGGCTCGTTCATGTTCCTGGGACCCACGGGAGTCGGCAAAACCGAACTTGCCAAAGCTCTCGCGGAATGTCTTTTCGACGACGAACACAATATCGTACGTATCGACATGAGCGAATACATGGAGAAATTCAGCGTATCGCGTCTCATAGGTGCGCCTCCCGGATACGTCGGCTACGACGAAGGCGGACAGCTTACCGAAGCGGTAAGGCGTCGTCCGTACTCGGTCGTGCTGTTCGACGAGATAGAAAAAGCGCATCCCGACGTGTTCAACATTCTCCTTCAGGTGCTCGACGACGGCAGGATAACGGACTCTCAGGGACGTACCGTGGACTTCAAGAATACCATTATAATCATGACGAGCAACCTCGGTTCCTCATATCTGCTCGAAGGTATAGACGCTTCGGGCGAGATAAGCGAGACCGCGCGCGAAGAAGTGAACGCCCTTCTGAAACAGAGCTTCCGACCCGAATTTCTCAACAGGTTAGACGAAATAGTGTTCTTCAAACCGCTTACTCACGACGATATCGTCAAGATAGTCGACCTGTTGCTTAAAGGGCTCGCGGAAAGGCTTGCCGACAGGCAGCTTTCGCTCGAAGTAACTCCCAAAGCAAAAGACGCCATCGCCGACAACTCCTACGACGCGCAATACGGCGCCCGTCCGCTCAAGAGATATCTCCAGTCCCACGTCGAGACTCTTATAGCCCGCACGATAATCGCAGGCGATCTCAAAGCGGGAGACACTCTTACCGTAGACTGGTCCGACAAAGACAAAGCGTTCACCGTCACGCACTTAAAACGCGATAACAGGTAACCGATACTAAAATAAAAGAAGCCGTAAATTCATATTACGGCTTCTTTCTCAGGTGGTATGCCATGACTCGGATAGATATAAGAGAATACGAGATAAGCGATCTCGACAGGATATGCGAGCTTTTCTACGACACCGTACACAGGGTAAACGCCGCCGATTATACGCCGGAACAACTCGAAGCCTGGGCAGACGGAACGCCCGATAAGGCGCGGTGGAATAAGGAGTTTACGGAAAGGAAAGCGCTCGTAGCGGAGATCGACGGTAAACTTGCGGGCTTCGCGGACATGGACACGACGGGCTATCTCGACAGACTGTACGTAGCGGCGGACTGCGTAAGGAAAGGCGTCGGACGCGCCCTTCTTAAGGCGCTCGAAGCGCAAAACCCCGCCGCCGTTTATACGACGTACGCTTCGATAACCTCCGTGCCGTTCTTTTTGAAGGCGGGTTACGCCGTCGTACGCGAAAACACCGTCACCCGACACGGCGTTACGATGAAAAATTATTTTATGAAAAAAATCAAGCCCGCCGATTGATCGGCGGGCTTTCCCGTATGATTATTTGAGCCAGTCATCTCCGAGCACCGGTTTGCTCTCGTAAAGGTCCACTATCACGTCCACGCATTTGGCGATACCGAGTTTGCCGGAATCCAGCGCGACGTCGTAATGTATTGCGTCCCCCCATTCGAGTTCGGTATAGAACTTGTAATATGCCGCCCTGCGTTTGTCCTTGTCGCGCAATCTCTTTTCCGGTGTTTCGCTGCTCTCGCCGTAAAGCTTGACTATGCGTTCGGCGCGCTTCGCCATATCGGCGTGAATGAACACTTTGAGCAGATCCGCTTCGTCTCTCAATATATAGTCGGCGCACCGCCCTACTATGACGCAAGGACCTTCGCGCGCTATATCGAGTATAACTTTATTCTGCGCTACCCATATGTAATCCTGATTGCTTATTCCGTTGATGCCCCTGCCCGACGCAAACATTCCGGTAAGCCACGTGCGGTAAGAAGTGTATTCGCCGCATTCGGCGATATATTCCTTCGACATACCGCTCTGTTCAGCCACTTTCTCGATTATCTCCGCGTCGTAGCATTTGAGCCCCAGTCTTTCCGCCACCTCCTTACCGATGGTACGGCCGCCGCTTCCGAACTGACGGCTCACGGTGATTATCCTGTTTTTCATACGCATGCCTCCTTTTCCTTCTCGAGGAGATTCCCTTATATTTATTCTAACACATATTTCGTGATATTTGAAGTACCGAATTCAGATACATCGAGTATCTGAAAAAAAGCCCCGTATGTAACGGGGCTTTTTTTCGTTTGGCGATGAGTTATGCGAGCGCTCCTCCCTTGCTTTGAGAATATACCATATCCAGTAAAGCGATGATCTCCGTCTCTTCATAGCAAGTCACGGTCAGATAATACTTGTAGCCGTCTTTTACGAAATAAATGTACACGAAGCCTTGATCCTCTCCGTATTCCGTTTCGTATTTCACGTTTAACCCGTCCCACACGACCGATTTATCGAAATAGGCGTAACGGGCGTCAGGCTTCCAAGCATATCCGTCCGCGATTACCTTCCCGTTGACTTCGAATATACCGCCGTCCATAATAAAATAGGAGATGGTGGCTCCGATCACTTCGGAGTCATCGGACTTAAGAGTCATGACCCCAAGCAATTTGGTTACGTACTCCATATCGGGCAACATGATATTTACGCCGTAATCGGATGGTTTACCGGGATTTTGCGCCGTAAAATAAATATAATTCACATTGGAGTCGTCGCCGTAGAATGCACCCGTACCGTCTTCGTACAATCCTGAATCTTCGGTATTGGTAGCGCCGTTCAGTACCGCGTCGTCCGCGCCCTCTCCGCCGGTAAGCGCTACAGGTAAAGCGATACAGAGCGTTAATATCACTACGCCCACGCACGCCATCATAGCACGGAATGCGTTACGGCGTTTTTTGCGCCGCGTTTTAGCCTCGGCGACCACTTCGTCGGTAAGCTTGGAAAGATCCGCTTCCTTACCTTTCGCAGTCGTCGAGACGTATGTCTCCATTATCTTATCGAACTCAAAATCTTCCATTTTCACCTCTCATTACTTCTGTACGAATTTTAATATATATTGATGGACTCCGCGTCGTCCAGAGAGCCGTTGTTCCCGACTATGTAAAGAGAATAACCTCTGTTTTGCCCGGTAGCGATCTTAAAATACATTACGGTCTTTATAAGCGCGCCCGAAGCGTTGTAATAACTTACTTTATTGTAGCCGTAAGCGACAGCCATATGCGAACCGGTATACAATTCCTTGGAATAGACGTCGCTTCCGCTGTTCTGCGTGCGGTTCGCGAAATTATAGCCTGTCAGGTAAAGCATCACGGGCTTATCGTTATCGATGTACGAAGTCGCGCTTTCCCAATTGAGCGTTCCGCCCGACACGGCGGACGTATAGGTTACGGACCTGCCCTTACCCGTCACATAGGAAGTAAATCCGGTATGGAATTGATTCTGAGACGTGCCGCTCTCAATGGTATTGGTCCCCATGGAAACATAAAGCGCGTTGATGACACTCTGTTTCTCGGACGAATTCACGCCCATCGGGTAATACACGTACGTGCTTCCCATCGCCATACCTGCGGTGGAACCGGGGATCAGCTCGTCGTAATATCTGTCGTAAAACCCTATCACGTTCGCGCCCGCCACATTGGCACAGGCATTTGTAAGGCTGTTATCGGTATTATAGAAATTAGGGAAATACGCGTTTATCGTATAGGAATCCTCGCTCTTCGACGCATAATTTATCGTTTCCGTTGTGCTGGAAGAGCTTAACAAGGATGCGCTCTCATCGCCGTAATAGACGACGCTTTCCGCCGCCGCTTCCGCGGAGAAACTCATGCCGTAAGCAGTTACGGCAAATACTGTACCGAGAAGGATACAAAGTGTTATCGTGATGATTTTTCTTAAGCTGTGTGTCATATTTATAACCTCCTAATATATAAGGCTTTCCGAAGGCTATTTGTCCCGCGTAAGATACGATAATTTTTCTCTGAGTTTGTTTTCGGCGCTGATCTTCAATCTTCCCACGTTGGATTTGGGCAAACCGAGTTTCGCGGCGATGTCGCGTACGGTCAGATTCATGAAGTAACTTAACTGTATGACTATTTTCTCGTTCTCGTCAAGGTCCGCGATGGCTTTCTCTACTGCTGTCTTCAGCTCGACCAACGCAAAATCGACGTTGGCATCGTACGCTATAAGACTATAATCGATAAACCCTACGTTCTTTTTCTTGCGCGCCTTGTTTTTCTTATAATAATTCAGCGCCCTACGCTGCATAACTCTGCACAGAAAAGCGTAGCCGTTACGTATATTGATGAACTTTTCCGCGATCCTGAAAATATCGCGCCAGAAATCCTGTACGAGATCGTCGGCGTCGAAGGAGTTATCCGCATATTGTAAAGCTATGTACCTTATAGAAGGCGCTACCAGTTCGTACAGTTTATTCACGCTTTCGCGGTCGCCTTTCTTGATCTCTACAAGGCAATTGTTTACGGCTTGTTGATTGACTTTTTCCATTATGTTTCTTCAGAGGTGCGGATAATAATAATTTATAATTATTTAAGCAAAAAGTCAATTGTTTATTCTTAAAGCGCATGACGATCCGTTAAAATACTAAGCGGCGCGTTATAACGATACCGCGCCGCGTATATCTTAACAAAGCCGCCTCGGAGCCGACGCTTTCTCCACGCGTTAGCTTAAGCGCCGCCTTCAATATTGGCTACCGGAACAAGGAACCCTTCCGCAAGTCATGTGCCGACCGTTTGAGGCTTGTACGCGAAACACAGTTCCTCGGCAAAGGCGCATACGTCAGGCGAAGGCGCTTTAAGAGATACTTGTTTGAAAAGATCCGCCACCTCGTAGTCGTACACGGTAAACGACAATGCTTTGAGGGCGTTCAATATCGCTTTCTCCAAGCTTACGCCGGGTTTCAGGTCAGCGTACAGATAATCGTTTACTCTTTTGACGAGAGCTTCTTTTATACCTGAAGCGCCGTTTTTAGCCAGCGCGCACGTAAGTTCGGCGAACACCGCAGCTCCCGTATCGGTCAAAATAAGCTCGCGGTACTCCGCCGAATACTCGTCTGCTCCTATCGCGGCAAGCGCCTTATCGTATTTATCGCCGTACAAGGCGACTTGTTCGTCGCTAAGCCTTCGGTATGCCCCGAGTATGGCGGGTACCGCGGCTACGTTCCCGGCAACTGCGCAAACTTCCACTAATTTTGCCTGAATATTTTTGTTGTCGAAGTCGGGTATTTTTTCCGCTATAGAGCCGAGAACGCGGCAATCGGCAGGCTTTGCTTTCATAATATCGGCTAAATACTCTGCTTGCAGCGCGCCTGTTTCGTTTACGGAAGCGATAAGGCTGTCAATAAGGCGTTTATCGTTCTCCGTAGCCGATTTACGCAAGACGCGTTCCTCCTCGAGCGCTCGAGCATATACGGTCGCGGGATCGCTTTCCCACTTTTTAACGGCGACGGAAAGCCGCCTTTCTTCTCCGCAGGACTCCATGAT
>CALVNM010000025.1 GCA_944349735.1 uncultured Clostridia bacterium
AGAGGACGATTATAAGGTCGTCATTAAAGATTTTTCGCTACAGAAAATGATAGACGCTTTTTCGCGTATGCTGGAGCGAGCGGAATTCGAAGAAGACCATACCGCGGAGAAAACTATCGAAAAGGAGCGCTTCAGCGTTTCCGACAGAATGATAGACGTTGTGGAAGCACTGCGCGCGCTGTCGCTTATCAAACTTAACGACCTTTTCGAACCCGGATTTACAAAGCTAGAGATCATCAATACCTTCCTTGCAGTACTCGAAATAGTCAAGCAACAGATAGCCACGATTTCGGTAGACGGCGAAACGGGCGAGATACTTATAAAACACATGCCCGAAACGGATAAATTCAATTACGAGGAGGATCTGCTCAAAGATGCTGACGAATATAATTGAGGCTGTACTTTTCGCTGCCGGCAAGGGGCTCGAAGTACATACTCTGTACAAAGGTCTCGTCCATTATACGCGTAAGGAGATAGACGCAGCCCTCGAGGAGCTGAAGGCGCGCTACAACGGCGACTGCGGCATACGCCTCATTCAATATAACAAGACTTATCAGTTCCAGTCCAATCCCGAATACGGCGAATTGATCGCCGACATGTTGATGGAAACCAAGGAGCGCGAACTCAGTAAGACGCTTCTTCAGGTATTGGCGATAATCGCCTACAAACAACCCGTTACGCGTACCGAAATAGAAGATCTCAGAGGTGTGGGTTCCGATTACGTCATAGCAATGCTGTTGAAACTCAACCTTATCGAAACGGTAGGGCGCAAAGAAACCCTCGGACGTCCGCTTTTGTACGGGACTACAGACGAGTTCTTACGCAAATTCGGACTCGAAAGTTTGGCGGAGCTTCCCGATTACGACGATCTTATGCAGAAGATTCGTAATAATTTCGATAAGTACTACGCGAAGACGCAATCCCTGTACCGCGACAGAGAGATAGATACCGAAGCCCCGACCATAGGTTTCGACGTCGATGACGACGCCTCGGCAAAAGACGAAGTAGCCGCCGCCGATTCCGACGACGACTATTACGCAGACGAAGACGAATCGGAAACTCCCGATTTCCTTAAAGACGAAGATATAGTCGAAGTCGATTGACCTATTATGCGGGTCATGAACGCCTACCGCCGCAGAGCGAACGGCGAATACAGATCACCGAACACTCAGCCGATCCGAACAGAGAAGCAAGGAGCAATGATATGAAGCATCGTAATACCTACAAAACCGAACCGCGTTCCGTAAAGATTTTTCTTGCATATATACCGGCGACGATCTTCCTCGTCTGCGTCATGTGTATGGCGTTTTTCGCCGTTACGGATAGAGGTACATACCGCAACGCTGACGTAGTACCTGAGACCGCATATGCGGTAGCGGTCTCGGATGCCGACGACTTTTATACAAAGATAACCAACGGCAGCAATACTGCAATCGAATTACAGAACAATATAACGCTCACCGAGAAATACAGTACTTCTTCATACGGCGGCACGATAAACGGTAACGGTCACACGATCACGATTTCCGGTGCGATGACTCAATCGGTTGGCACCGCTTCCAGTCAGACAGATCAATACGTAGGGCTGCTTTTCGGCAAGTTTTCCGGTACTCTCAAAAACGTAGTCATCAATTTCTCCGGCACTTATGCAATACAGGCTTCAAATGCCAATCACACCGGCGACAGCGATCATCCCAATTCAATCAATACCAACAGCACGACACTATACGCGGGCATAATATGCGGCGAAGCGACAAGTAACGCTAAATTCGAGAACGTGACCCTGAACGTGACGGGTACGGGCAGTTTTACGGCAGCGGGGCTTGACGGTTCTAACGACTACGGTTCCGGTAACGGAGGCGTAGCCGGAGGATACGCAGCTCGTTCCTCGGGCGCAAGATTCGATAACTGCGCACTTAATCTCAACGGCATTATCCATTCCTTCGGTCAAAATAATCAAGCAGGCGTGCGTGAAAACACTTCATGGGGAACCACGGTTTGGCGTTATAACGACTGCTCGGCAAACACCAACGCTTCCAGAGCGGTTTCCGGCGGGTTCGTAGGAGAACTGTATGGCACCGGCACGACGGCATTCGACGACATTTCAGTGTCCGGAACGGGCGCAATAGGGGCATATACCGCAGGAAATTCCGCTAACGGCGCTCAATATGCGCTTAAAGCCAATTTCTCCGGTTTGATAGTGGGATTCGTATTCGACGCGTCGTCGTCATATAACGTGCTGTCCATGCTCTATAAATTCCAGGGCGTGATTTATGCTAAAAACAGAATAAGTTCCGGCGATCTTCCCACCGGTCTCATCGCAGGAGAAACCACGAGCGGCTCTCATACGGTAAAAAGTCTTTGGCGCGATCTTACCGACCTTTCTCAGAATTCGGGAGTCTGCCAATACGGTTTGAGTAACAGCGGACAGATAACTTCGGTATCTTCGACTATTTCCGCGATAAAGAATTCAAACGTAACCAAAATCTCGGCAAGACAGAATTCTATTCAAAATCTCGCGATCGGTTCCGGCGCCACCAGCGTAAAATTTAATAATATGCATGAATATTACCCTTATGCAAATTATAATACGACTCAAGCGTCAACTTACGGCACGTTTACCATAGATGCAATCGCGGACGATAAGCTTACGGTTTCGGTAAACATTAAATCGCCTTATCTGCTTTCCGCGCTATTCTTCAAATCTTCGGCAGGCGGCGATCAGTACAATAACGCGTATACCGAACGCACGAGAACCTATACTTTTACGGAAGCATATTCCAAGACTACAAATCTTACTGTGTACACTGCCCGCGAGTCCCACGCAATGTGGACTACTTACGGCGAATCCGCGACTTCCAAAGAATACGATAATAACGGATTCATATTCGAAGGTGCACCCACAATAGATACGCAATCACTTGCTCCCAACATGAAATGGGTCTCTGTGCACGACTCAAATCCGGAATACAACACCGAAGGTACCGCTTTCGGTAATAAGAGGGTAACGACCAGCGCGAACGCAGGTACGTATACGATATCTCTTTATAAAGCGTCGGAAGACGGTACGCTTGTCCCTGCGGAAAACGGCGACGTGCTCGGAGCAAATTACGAGAACGCACCTGATACGATATATATCTACACTAAACCGAGCGTACCGTATACCTATGAGATACTTAAGATAGAAGTTACTCTTGTTTCTTTAGGCGAGCCTATCACCAAGACGTACGACGGTACCGCAACGATAGACGCTTCGTTGCTTACTTACGGCGTCCATATCAGAGCGGAACGCGTCGGTGGAGGCGATCTTCCGGACGTTCCTACTCTGTCTATAGGCGACGGAAGCTATTTCAGCGAGGCGGGTAGCAGCGAGCCGTCGGCTTCGGCAGGTGACAATAAGGACGCCCATATCATAGGTTGCACGGTTACCGGGAATTACGTTCTGGCCGGCGAAAGCGGTAACTTCGTATTCCGGAACTGCAAAATAAATAAGAAAGAAATGTCTTTGATCTGGGACGATACGCTTCTCGTATATAACGGCAATTACCAGCACCCGGAAGCAACCCCTAGCGGACTGCTTGAGATCGATTACGGAATGGCTCTTAATATAGCTTATACGGTATACACGTCTTCCTCTATGGGATCGGTGACACAGTCGGTTGACGTAGGAAGCTATTACGTAGTAGCTACGGTCAGCGGCGACGAATCGAATTATTCTCTGCCTAGCAATCTCGACGTGACGGGCAGGACTTTCCGGATTACTCCTAAAACCGTCGGGCTGACGTGGTCCGGTATAAATATGATTTATAATACCGAGATCCGTACCGTAAGCGCGGAGTTCAACAGCGGTTCGATCGAAGCCAAAGACGTAAACGACGTTTCCGTCAATATCATATACTATACTTCATCCGGAAGCGAAGTCGATATGCGCAATGCAGGCTCCTATTACGCGATAGCCGCAATTAACGGTAACGCCGCCGAAAATTACGCTTTGAACTCGAGCGCCCGTTGCGACGGTATTACTATAAGTCCGATGAGCGTAGAAATAGGTTATTATACCGGTAGCGATTCTTCCGTAAAGGATTTGGAATATATAGGAAAAAGCTATATTGACATCCCTGAGGGATTACACGCAAAAATCGTCACTCAGAATTCCGGACTTACAGCAGACAATATCAAGATCTCCTTCGCGCAAGGCGTCGCCGTGAGATCGGTGGGAGAGTATAAGGCGACGGCGACTCTCGTATCGTCCGACAGTAATCCGGTCATCGTTACGAACTATACAATAGCTTCAGGATATAATGAATGCGTCATAAGAATAGTCGAAAAGCCGCTAAAGCTTGCTTATTCGCCTACCGCGTTTACTTATAACGGATACGAAAAGCGTCCTGACGTCACCGTGGAGACCGAAGTGTACGAAGGAGACACTTATACTCTTACTTATACGATCTACGAAGTCATCGGAGACGTATATAACAGAATTACTTCGGCAGTTAACGTAGGACTTTATAAACTCGAGGTATCGATTTCCAAAGGCAATTATACCATCGCTACGGGATATAACAGCGTAACATTCAATATCAACGCTCTCGACTTCTCGACTTCTAACGAGATCACGATGGATCCCATAGCCGGCGCCGAATACTGCGCTCAGGAGATCACGCCTTTGCCCATAGTGAAATATAACGGAAGAACGCTCAACAGCGGCGTAGATTACACCGTAGGTTACTCAAATAACATTAACGCCGGCATCGCAAACGTTACCGTGACGGGCAAAGGAAATTTCGGCGGCAGCAAGACCCAGACGTTCAATATTACCCGTAAAGTATTGGGCATACAATTCGACGAAGCGAGCGCTTCTTTGATATATAACGGAGAAATACGTTCTGTCGGCGCTGCTTTTACCGGTTATTGCGAAGGCGATACCGCGCCCGAGATAGCGTTAACTTATTATCCCGCCAATCCGAAATTCGTGGGATCATACACGGCTACCGCAGCTTTCGCCGTGGCGCAATCCAATTATGCGCTTCCCGACGAATCGTACAGAACCTTCAAATTCACGATAACTCCTATGAGCGTTTCGATAAATATAGTGCCGACCGATGCGGCGGAAGACTATATTTACGACGCGAATACTCATCTTATGACTGCTAACTGGCGCAACGCGAGCGTCATTCCCCCGGCTGATCTCGGCGAGTTGAGCTTCATTTACAACTACTATAATAACGTCACCGATGTCCTGGCGGAACCTCGTGACGCGGGAACATACAGGGTAGAGGTATCTTTGAGCGGTAGCGTAAGCGAAAACTATCAGCTCGAATCCGGAAGCCGCTCTCTGATTTATACGATAGAACAGCGAACCATATCCGTCACATTCAACGACAAGATAAACAGTTCGTTCGTATATAACGCAGAGAAACGCAATGCAGTGTACGATTATGACGAAAGCGCGGTAATAGCCGGATACTCGCCCAATTTCAGCGTTACTTACACCAAGGACGGACAAGGTGTCTCCGGCGGCGCTCCCGTCAATGCAGGTACATACAACGCCCAGATCACTGCGCTGAATAAGAATTACAGAGCCGTTTCCGCAAGCGGTTCCGCGTCTCCGAGCGGATTTCTCGTTATCGCGCCAGCAGAACTTCGTCCGATACTGTCAGTAGCGTCCGAAAGTAAGACATACGACGGTACTTATTTCGAAGCCACTTATTCGTATTCTGAAGGCTTCGGAATGAAAGGCAATGACAATATCAACCTCGACATATTGTATTATCTTATCAACGAGGACGGAAGCGAGACTGCGCAAAGCTCATGCCGCAACGCGGGTAAATACGTAGCCAGATTGTCTCTGCCCGAGACAAATACGAACTACTATTTCAATAACAAACAAAGCGTTCTCGAACGCAATTTCGAGATAACTAAACGCGAGATCGGTTACGTATTCTCCCACTCCGGCGAGCGTACGTACGACGGCACCGACATATATGTCACGGTAGGGGTTTCCGCCAACGGCGGTTTGGTTGAGGGAATGGACTTCACCGGAGTCATAGACAGCGACAATATAGGCGATCTCAACTTCGTTACCGTAGTCAAAGACGAGGACGGAAACATTATCGACTTTATTCACGACGTAGGCGTATATACTGCGGAAGTCACTTTCGAAAACATAAATTACCGTCTTACCGACAATGCGGCATATAAAAATTCGGTAACCGTAACAATCGTTAAAAAGAGCGTAACTTTCATTCCCAAGGAGATACGTAAGACTTTCGGAACACGTGACAACGCATCGGCTTTCGACCAGACTCTCACTACCGAGTTGGGGATCGAAGGCGAGGAACTCGTGGTAACGCTTATACGAAATCCCGGCGAAGATTGCGGCGTTTACCAATATTCCGGTGTAAATTTACCCGAAAACAGCAATTACGCAGTGTCGATGACGCCCGATACTTCCGTACGTGGGGCGTTCTACATCGATAAACGTAACGTTACCGTCGAACCCAACGTCTTCGAGATAGACTATAAGGATGCAGTTCCCGAACTGATACAGATCGTCACGGTGCAGACAGACGCAATCGGAGCGGTCACGCTGACTATAAGATTTACACGTCTTACCAACGAGACCGAAGTAGGCGTATACGACCTGTCGCCCGAATTCACCGTAGAAGGAGATAATGCCGCCAACTTCAACGTTCTGCTGACCACGGACGGGACAAAGGGTAAATTCATTATAAACGGCAGATCTGTGCTCGTCGTGCTCGATACGGCAAAACTCAGTAAAGTATACAGCCCCGTAAGCGCCGTTGATCCGGATTTCATCGACGCAATAATTTCGGTAGATCTCGATAATTGCGCCGACGACATACGTACCGCGTACGAAACTTATAAAGCTGCGCACAACGGAAGCGACGAAGGTTTTCCATGGGGAGAGTATATCAGCATTACCAGAGCGGACGCGTCCAACCATAACTATAAAGAAGGCGGCTATGCAATAACTATATCCTTCTTGCGCAACGGCATGATAGACAAAAACTACAGGGCAGTTACTCCGGATAACGTCACGTACGTATTCACGATTGAGAAACTCGATCTCCGCGGCGGAATGTTGCCGATACCCGACATACAGGCAGCCAAGAATTACGACGGAACGACGACCGCGAAGGTGATCGCTCATAATATTCCCATGGATTATTATAACCAAGGATTGCGAGTATCTGCCAATTACAGCGATAAGAATGCGGGTATAGATAAAGCCATTACCGTCTCCTACGCATTCAGTTTCAGTATGTACGAAGGTAATTATATCCTGCCCGCCGCGTTTGAATACGAGGTTCCAGGCGAAATCGGTGCACTCGAGCTTACCGCGGAGATACGCCTTGCTTCGTCAAATATCGTGTACGGCAATATACCGGATACCGAGATAATCATAAACGGATTTATCGGAAGCGAGAACGCCTCGAGCGAAGGTATCGTACTCGCTACTTACTATGCGGACGGCACAGCCGCCGACGTTATCCGCGATGTGTCCTCATACACGATGGTTCTGCGGCTGATTTCCTCCTCGAGCGTTAACTATACGGTGAATTATAAGTCCGCTTCCTGTGAAGTGCGTATATCGCCCAAGCAGGTTGCAGTTACTAACGGAGAGGCGTATGT
The DNA here is from genome assembly GCA_944349735.1 of uncultured Clostridia bacterium. Classification (GTDB taxonomy): domain Bacteria; phylum Bacillota; class Clostridia; order Christensenellales; family DTU072; genus Stercoripulliclostridium_A. Next base: position 7,657 of record CALVNM010000025.1, read on the forward strand.
AAAGCCCGTAGACGGTACCACCTCTGTCCCGGGATTCGGCGCAAAAAACTATTCTATAGTCGGATTGCTGGACAAAGACACGAGTAACGTAGATATAACTTATTCGGCAATCCTTTCCGCCTCCGAACCCGGCAGCGCTGTCGTTACCGTAAATATAGACGCGCTTATCGGAAGCAAATCCATGAACTATACGCTCACTAACGATACGTTTACCGTACCCGCTACTATCCTCAAACTTGCCGACGTCGTGATGACCGACGCGAGTTATCCTTACGATACTTCGGCTAAGCCGGTAATTCCGGAATTAACCAATATCCTTGACGGAGTCACATATGTTGTAGAATACTCCGGAAGGGGCGGCACGGTATACGATACGACTGACGAAGCTCCCGTTAACGCCGGTGAATATCTGGCAAGATGCTATCTTAAGATGAACAACGGCGATTCCGAATACGAGAGATTTGCAGCAGAATGCTATCTTACTATCACAAAGATAACTCCCGAGATCTATTTCGACGGCGTATTTACGCAGACTTACGGCTCGTTTACTCCGATAACCGCTAAAGCGGTAGGGGCAGGACTCGACGAAGCGATCGCAGTGGAATATTCATTCGTCGAACCCGGAGAGAATATGCCTAAGTTCGCTCCTGCCGGTAATCATATGGTTACGGCGCGTTTCCAAAGCACGCAGAACTACTTCGCCGTAAGCAAAGAAACTTCGCTTGTGATCAAGCAAAAGTCCGTAACCGTTACCTTCTCCGGTTATACGGGTCTCGTATATAACGGACTTGACAGAGCGATGACGGACGAGATCAAAGTTACTTTCAACGGCGTTGTGGACGGCGACACCTGCGAACCCGTCAAGACGTTCTCTCCCGGGGTAGTCAAGAATGCCGGTACTTATTTCCTTGAAGTACGTCCCGCAAACGAAAATTATAAAACTACGGGAAGCATCTCGATAACCTTCTCTATAGCCAAGAAAACGCTTATCGTCTCCGCTACGGCGCCCGACGTCGAAGCCGGCACTACGCCTGTTTTCAACATTACTTACGAAGGTTTCATCGAGAACGATGACGAAACCGACCTCACTATCGCTCCGAGCGTTAATCTCACGTACGGTCAGGTAGGCACCAATAAGATAGTATTCAATAACGGCATGGACGAAAACTACGATTTCGTCTACAAAGAGGGCGTTTACAACATTACATATACCGTCAAGCAGCCTCAGACCCAGGAGCGCAATATCACGGTTACTGTAATAATAGTATTCGCCGTTATCGGCGCGATAGGACTGATAATATTGCTCGGATTCCTCGTCAAGACTTACACATACCGCAGTATGTATAATGTAAGTTCCGTAAAGCGCGAAGTCCGCAACCGAATAAACGGCGAAAACGGTAGCAAGCGAAAGTAAACGCAACCGATAGCTAAATCCGTATTTTACAGCCATACTATACGTATGGCTGTTTTATTACACGCGTATCTCAATATCAAGGACTTAAGCGCGATTGTGAATATCGCATGGGGAAGAGTCGTGCTTCCCGTAAGGCTGACCGTTACCGGATCCGGCGTCGTCGTAACTACTCCCAAGTCGTGTAAAATTGTGTCTCCTGACGGGAAAAGCCGTACCGAAGAGATGACGAATATTGCGGAAGCGGTAAAAGGGTGCATGGAAATAAGCTCTACAGAGATATTATTAGGCATATACGGATATTTCGGAAATAGCACGGAATATATATTGAAACTTCTTTCGACATTTATTATTTTTGACTTAATTTATAATACTCGATACGGATTTTTAGGCAAAAGAAGTCTTGATATAAGTTTTATCGAAGGAAATCCTAATCTGACGGCAGATATTAGATTGTCCGTGAAATTGCGATTTGCGGGTATAATGCGCTTCCTTTTCAAGATACTATTCGGGAGGTGATAAATATGATGTCAGACGTAACTTTCAGTGTAAACTTCAAGTTCGGTAAGAACAAGAAAAATCAAGACGCCTGCGATTGCGATATCGAAAAATGCTCGCAGGAAATTCCGCAGGAGGGACTCGAGAAATGGTTGGATACCGCTCAGAAGTTCGTACAGGCAATGCGCAAAAAGCAGTCCTGATCGGGCTGCTTTGCATAATAGCGATACTGTCCGCGGTCACATTTGGGGGATCGGCGCCGCTTACACCGCCGACGTCGACGTATAGCGCGGAAGCTGCGGGCGGCAGCTCTTATGCCGTGATAGAGACAGGGTCTTTACGTCTTCTGAAAGGAGAAAACGTATCCGCCAGGCTCCCCATGGCTAGTACTACCAAAGCTATGACAGCCTTGGTAGTAATAGAGAATACCCCGGATATCGACGCCGTAGTTACCGTCCCCAAAGAAGCGGCAGGAATCGAGGGAAGTTCCATATATCTTAAAGCGGGCGAACATCTCACCGTTAAAGAGCTTCTTTACGGACTGATGCTGCGCTCCGGGAACGACGCCGCAGTCGCGCTTGCGATCAATACTTCCGGCAGCATCGAGGCTTTTGCCGAAAAAATGAACGAAAAGGCGCATTCTTTAGGACTTACGAATTCCAATTTCGTCAATCCGCACGGTCTGAGTGCCAAAAATCATTATACTTCGGCATACGACCTTGCAGTGATAGCGGCTACCGCATTGAAAAATCCCGTATTCCGCGAGATAGTGTCCACCAAATTCATGACCGTTGAAAGCCGTGACGGAGGAGAGACGAGATATTTTGCCAATAAAAACAAGATATTATACAATTACGAAGGCGCAACGGGCGTCAAAACGGGATACACTACGGAAGCCGGCAGATGTCTGATAGCTTCGAGCGTAAGGAACGGTATGGAAGTAGTTGCGGTAGCTCTCAACCATTACAACTATTTCGATCTGTGTTCTTCGCTTATGGACTACGCGCACGAAAATTACGTCCTGGAAAAGGTGCTTGATAAAGACACCGCGTACGCTCAGGTAAAAGTCAAGAAGAATTATCGCGTCAAATCGGCAGATCTGCACGTCCGCGACAACGTGACTTATCCCGTAAAGAAAGACGGCAGCGAAAAACTGACCGTCGAAACGGATGCGGTAACCGAAATCGCCGCGCCTCATTCCAAGGATACACCTTGCGGCGAAGTGAAGATTTTTATGGATAACCGCTTGCTATTTGTCGAAAAATTATATACTATATATGATATAGAAAAGAAAGGTATATTATTTTTCTGACAGGAGAAAAATGCGGCTTAACAAATATATCGCCGAATGCGGCGCGGCATCCAGAAGGGGCGCCGACAAACTTATAACGGACGGACTCGTCAGAGTCAACAACAAAGTCGTGACCGAATTGGGCACGGTGATCAACGAATTCAACGACACCGTTACGGTAGAGGGCAAAAGGCTCACTCTCCGTACGCGTGACGTTTACATAATGCTGAATAAGCCCAAAGGCTGCATCACCGCCGTTAAGGACGACAAAGGGCGTAAAACGGTAATGGATTACGTCGACGTCAAAGACAAACGGCTTTTCCCGGTCGGCAGATTGGATTACGATTCCGAGGGACTTGTTCTCCTTACGAATGACGGAGACGCTGCGTATAAACTTACGCACCCGTCGTCCGAGATTCCCAAAACTTATATTGTCAAAGCCGAAGGCGAGATTCCCGAAAAAGAATTGGACAAATTACGCGAAGGCATACCGCTCGACGGTATAGTCACGCATCGAGCCAAAGTCAAGGTCCTCGGCGTAGAGAACAGGATCTCTCGCATAGAACTCACGATTTACGAGGGCAGGAACCGAGAAATTCGCAGAATGTTCGAATATATCGGTTATAACGTAATATTCTTGAAAAGAACGGCGATAGGCGACATCAGGCTTGGCGGCCTCGGACGGGGTCAGACGCGTTACCTTACCGCCAAAGAAATACAGTTTCTCAAGAAACTTTGACCCGGCAGGTGAAAATGAAAATACTCATCGTAAACGACGACGGATATTCTTCCGAGGGAATAGTGAAACTTGCCACAGCGTTGTCCGCAGCGCACGACGTGACAGTGATAGCGCCCGTACGCTGTATGAGCGGCATGGCGCACGCAATGACCTTCGGCAAGCCCATTCACCTCAAAGAAATCACGGGTAAATATCAGTACAAGTGCTTTTCGCTTACGGGTACGCCGGCAGATTGCGTCAAACTCGGAGCGGAACTTATGAGCGGAGATCCGCCCGAACTCGTGATTTCAGGTATTAATAACGAACCGAATATCGGTACGACGGTCGTTTATTCGGGAACTGCCAACGCCGCCATGGAAGCCAATATCCTCGGCATACGCTCTCTGGCAGTCTCGGGAAATCCCGATTCTCACGAGGATTTCGACTATATCGTATCGTTTTTCCTCGAGCATTTCGAATATTATCTGCATCTTTCCTCTTCGGATTATGCTCTCAACATCAACATAAATAACGAGCGAATAGGCAATGCGGGGCATAAAATTACTCCTATAGGCAACAGATTGTTCAGCGACATTTATCTCGTAGGTTCGCCTGACGAGAAAGGAGTGCCTTATACGCTCGTAGGAAACCCGATCCATATCGCCAATGCGGACGATTGTGACGTTATCTGGTACGGGAAAGGATACGCGACCATAACGCCGCTTACTTCAAACCATACGCTGCATACCGCGATGACGCGCCTTAAATCGAAGGCGAAGAAATACTTATGAGGATACATGTCATCGGCGCGGGGCCGGCAGGTTGCATGGCGGCGATCAGAGCGGCTGAGAACGGACACGACGTCGTCATTATAGAGAAAAACGCGAAAATAGGGCGCAAACTGTATATTTCCGGTAAAGGACGCTGCAACCTTACCAACTCTGCGGATTATCGCACGTTTTTGCAAAACGTAGTTTCCAATCCAAAATTTCCTATGAGCGCGTTACGCGCCTTTTCCAACGAAGACGCGGAAAACTTTTTTACGAACGCAGGCGTCCCTCTAAAGACTGAGCGCGGCGGCAGGGTTTTCCCGGTATCCGACAAAGCTTCGGATATTATAGACGCTTTACATAGAAAACTAAGATCTCTCCGGATAGGAGTCGTCTTTTCCGCCGAACTTCTTTCGTTGAATACATCCGAAGGTAAGATTACGTCTGTAATCACATCGGGCGGCGAATTCTTTACCGACCACGTGATAATGGCTACGGGCGGCGCATCTTATCCGCTTACAGGCTCCGACGGTAAAGGATACGGCATACTTTCCGCATTGGGTCATCGCGTCGTACCTCCCGTGCCTGCTTTGTCCGCATCGGTCCTCGACGGCGTTTACGATAGAGGAGGAAAACTCATCGGCTCGGATACTTTGCCGTTCCCGGAAGGACTCAGTCTTCGTAACGTAAGGTTAAACGCGGTTAGCAAAGGGAAAACGGTCAGATCGGAATTCGGCGAAATGCTATTCACCTCCTCGGGCGTTTCCGGACCTATCGCTCTCACCGTCTCATCTTACGTCAACCGCCTAGACTCAAGCGATCTCGTATATGTCATCGATCTCAAACCCGCGCTCGACGAGCAGACGCTCGACAAGCGTATTTGCGGCGAGTTTTCTTCTTCGAATAAGGCATTCCGAAACGCGCTCGCAGAATTTCTGCCGCACAGTCTTATACCTTATTTCTGCGCCGTATGCGGTATAAACGGAGCAAAACAGGTAAATTTAATTACAAGAGAGGAGCGTAAACGTATCGTTTCTGCTCTTAAGAACATGACCTTCCGTTTCCGTTCGCTCGCACCTCTCGAAGAAGCTATAGTGACCGCAGGCGGAATAGACGTGAAAGAGATCGATCCCCGCACGATGAGAAGCAAGATTATACCCAATCTTTCCGTATGCGGAGAGCTACTTGATGTAGACGCGCTTACGGGCGGATTCAATATTCAGCTCGCGCTGTCTACGGGTTACGCCGCCGGCAACGGAGTAGGCAACCTATAAATCAAGATTCACAAAGGAAAAGGAGGAACCGACATGCCTTATAACATAGCGATAGACGGTCCCGCAGGAGCGGGCAAAAGCACGATGGCGAAGCGTATCGCCGCCGAATTGGGTTTGGTTTATCTTGACACGGGCGCGATGTATCGCGGCATCGCTTACTATGTCGTCAAAAGGGGCGTTTCGCCTGAGGACAGAGAAGGCGTACTCCCCATGCTCGACGGGATAAGTATGGACATAGCTTACGATGACGGAATGCAGAAAGTACTTATCAACGGCGAAGACGTTACGCCGTATATTCGCGAACATACGATAAGCATGGCAGCGTCAACCGTGTCGAAAATACCCGAAGTACGCATCAAACTGGTCGAATTACAGCGTGATATCGCTTCGCGCACCGATTGCGTATTGGACGGAAGAGACATCGGGAGCTACGTACTTCCGCATGCGGACGTTAAGATCTACCTGGACGCTCGTCCCGAGGTCAGAGCCGTTCGCAGACTCGACGAACTCAAGGCAAAAGGCACGGCGGGAAATATGACTTACGAAGATATCCTCGCCGACATAGTAGCTCGCGATTATCAGGATACGCACCGCGATTTCGCGCCGCTCAAAGTCGCCGAAGGCGCTATCGTTATTGATACTTCCGACATGTCGGTTGACGAGGTAGCTAAAGCGGTAGCTGCGCTTTGCACGAGATGAACGGCGTTAAAATCGGCAGACATATCGGGTTTTGCCGCAATGTCGAGAGAGCTATAGATATAGCGCGTAACGCGCGAGCCGCTTCAAGCGGGAAAATATATACACTCGGTTGGCTTACGAACAATGCCGAAGTGGTAGGCAAACTTAAGAGTGAGGGTATCGTTCCGGTAACGGACGTCACTGAACTGACAGCAGGCGACATTCTCGTCGTCAGCGCGCACGGCGCCGCTCCCGGAGTATACGAATACGCAGACGCCGAAGGGATAACCTTGATAGACGCAACGTGTCCGAACATACTCGCCATACACGACAAGGTAGCAAGATATTCTTCGGAGGGCTACAGAGTCATCATCGCCGGAGATCCCGGGCATCGTGAGGTGATAGGGACCGCAGGTTACGCCGAAGACTGTAAGGTAATTTCCGGACCGGAAGAAGCCGAAGCCGCCGTCAGCGGAGCGGACAAGTGCCTTCTTGTCGCGCAGACGACTTTTGACTACGATAAATTCGGAGAAATCACACGGAAAATAGAAAAATTAGCAAGTAAATCCTCTCAAATGCTTGTCATATTAAACAGTATTTGTTATACTACCATAGAAAGGCAAGCAGAAGCGAAAGAAATCGCGTCCATGTCCGATAACGTATTTGTCATCGGCGACGGGCACAGCAGCAACGTAATGAAACTTTACGACATTGCGAAGCGTCACGCGAAGCGGGGAGCTTACCTTATCGAAAGCGTAGCCGACGTCAAGTCGCTCGCAGACAAACGTATTACAAAGCCCGGCATACTTGCGGGCGCATCGACTCCGAAAGAGTTGATAATGGAGGTTATCTACACAATGGATCAAAACAACAACACCGTAGACAACGTCGAAACCGTTGTCAAAACCGAACCGGTTGCAGAGGCGACCGCCGAAACCACAGCCGAAGAAAAAGCTGTCGTGACCGCTGCTCCCAAAGCTAAAAAGGCTCCCGCCGAGATCACTTCGATGGAAGACGCTCTGAACAGCGGATACGCACCCAGGACTTATCATGAAAACATGAGAGTCAAGGCAACCATCGAATCTATCGAACCTACCGGCGTGTCGGTATCCCTCAGTTTGAGCGGAAAGAACGACGCAGGCTTCATCGCGGCAGACGAAATGGAACTTGACGGCTCTTACGATATGAGTAAATATGCGGTCGGCGACACCCTCGAGGCGATAATTATTCCCAAGGGCGACAGCAAGTCCAAGACCATCAATCTTTCCAAGAAAAAGTACGATGAGATCCTCGTCGCCGACGAAGCGGTCAAATCCATACTCGCAGGCGAAGAATTCTCTCTTACCGTTTCTTCCGCTATCAAAGGCGGCTTGCTCGGTAAGCTCGGTTCTTATACCATCTTCGTTCCCGCAAGTCAGATCCGTATCGGATACGTCAAGAATCTCGAAGAGTACGTGGGCAAGAAGCTCCGCCTTCGCATTCTTCCCCCTAAAGAAGAAACCGTGGCGGAAGGCGAAGAAGCCGCTCCCGCAAGGCGTTCCAATCCCAAGCGCATCGTAGCGAGTCAGCGCATCATCCTCGAAGAGGAGAGAGCCGCGAGAGAAGACGCTTTCTGGGAAGCCATGCAGGTCAACAACATTATCAAGGGCAAAGTTAAGCGCTTTGCGATGAAAGACGGCAAATACTTCGGCGTATTCGTATCCATAATGAATAAGGATTGCCTTCTCCACATCAGCGACCTCAGCTGGTCCAAAGTTGACGATCCCGCCACCGTGCTCGAGATCAACAAGTCCTACGAATTCGTAGTACTCAAGGCTGACAGAGAAAACGACAAAGTTTCTCTCGGCTACAAACAACTCCAGAAACAGCCTTACGAGCTTGCCGCCGAGAAATATCATGTGGGCGACGTGATCAAGGGCAAAGTCGAGAGGATCAAGGACTTCGGCGCGTTTATCTCCATCGAGCCCGGTATCGACGGTCTCGTACACGTGAGCGAGATATGCCATAAGTGGATCTCGCATGCCAGCGAAGTGCTTAAAGTGGGCGACGAGGTAGAAGCCAAGATCATCAGCTTCGAGAAGAATAAGATAACGCTCAGCATCAAAGCTCTTCAGGACGCTCCCGTAGCCGAAGCAGTTGCCGATGAGGAAGGCGAAGAGAAGCCCAGCCGCACCGCTCGCTTCAACAAACGCGCGGCGGCAGCAGACGATTCCTTCAAAGAGAAGAAGGAGAGAAGATCCCGTCAGGCAGCGGAGGATGACGAGCCGCACGAATACGTTACCTCCACTTCCGTGGGCGCCACCATGGCGGATCTCTTCAAGAGCATCGACCTCAAGAAATTCGACAAGGGCGACGAAGAGTAATTCGATTCAATGTGTGATAAAGGCTGTCTTCCAGACAGCCTTTTCAAATATAGCGTAAATAACGGCACGCGCCGAACTCGCTCGAAGTACGATGCGTGCCTAATTTATTGCCGAATATCCAATAACATCAGACGAGGTAAATATGGATTACAACGTTTATAACAACCCGCTTGTCACGAGATACGCAACACGAGAAATGTCCGTGCTTTTCTCGGAACAACACAGGATCGGGCTTTTTCGCAGATTGTGGCTCGCTCTTGCAAAAGGCGAAAAAGCATTGGGGCTTAATATAACCGACGCGCAGATAGCCGAACTCGCGGCGCACTTGGACGACATCGATTTTGCCGTCGAAGCGGAGCGTGAAAAACTCGTCCGCCACGACGTGATGGCACATATCTATACGTACGGAATGGTCTGTCCGTCAGCTGCACCCATTATTCATCTCGGAGCGACCAGTTGCTACGTTACGGACAACGCAGATATAGTCATTTACAAAAAGGCTCTCGAACTGGTACGCGCCAAACTGATAGCGGTGTTAGCTAAACTCAAGAAATTCGCAAAGAAATACCGCTCTACCCCGACACTAGGATTTACGCACCTTCAGGCGGCGCAGCTTGTAACCGTCGGTAAGAGGGCTACGCTGTGGATGCAGGATCTTTTACTCGATTACGAGAGCATAAGCCATACTCTCGATACTATGGTAATGCGCGGCGTAAAAGGTACTACCGGCACACAGGCAAGCTTCCTTTCACTTTTCGACGGAGATCACGAGAAAGTCAAAGCGCTTGATAAATTCGTATGCAACGAATTCGGCTTCAAAGCTTCGATACCCGTTTCCGGGCAGACCTATACCCGTAAAATAGACTATAATATACTAGTAAACCTTTCGATGCTTGCTCAAAGCGCATATAAATTCGCGCAGGACATCAGGCTTTTGCAAAGCCGCAAGGAAATGGAAGAGCCTTTCAGCGAAAAACAGATAGGTTCGTCGGCTATGGCTTACAAGCGCAATCCTATGCGCTCCGAGCGTATCTGCGCGCTTTCGCGTTATATCGTTTCGCTTCCCGCAAATACCGCAATGACCGCCTGTGTACAGGGCTTCGAGCGCACGCTCGACGACAGCGCCAACAGAAGAATAGTGATGGGCGAAGCCTTCCTCGCCGCCGACGCGGTTCTGGAGCTTCTTCTCAACGTGACCGACGGACTTGTAGTTTACGAAAAGGTAATCAACGCCCATATCCGCGAAGAAATACCCTTCATGGCTACCGAAAGCATACTTATGGAATGTGTGCGCGCGGGCGGGAACAGACAGGAGCTCCACGAGAAGATACGCACTCATTCGATGCTTGCGGAGAAGACTTTCCGTATGACCGGCAAGCCTAACGACCTTATTGAACGGCTGAAAAATGATCCCGCTTTTGCGGCTGTCAAAGATTTCGACGCGCTCACCGATCCAAAGCTGTTTATAGGCAGAGCGCCGGAGCAAGTGGACGAATTCATCAAAGCGCACGTAAACCCCGTCCTCAGAAAATTCAAAGGACAGACCGAAAGCTTCAAGGGAGAGATCAAAGTCTGAATCCGGTGTACGGACTTCAGACGAGTTATTTATGGAAAAAAGCCCGCCGTACCGGCGGGCTTAATTTATCGCTTATCGATATGATAACATCGATTTAGACGGAACTTTCGCTTTACGGGTAATGCGGATCAATAAGGGATCACTCCGGGACCGTCGGTTGCCACGGGCGAGCCGCAGTAGGGGCAACGCGCCTTTTCGCCGCGCTTATAAGTGAATTTCGCGCCGCAATTAACGCATTCCGCGGCGAATTCGCGATTGAGAATGTCAGTGTTGAAGTTACCTTCGATAACGTCGCCCACGCGCTTAAATCCTAGAAGATATTGCTTGTTGAAGCATGCGTCGAGGTACTGACGAACCATGCGTTCTCTTAAACCGAGCTGCGAAGCTATTTCGGTTACCGTATACAGATGCTCGTCACGTACGGCGCGTATCACCCGCCCGAGCGATTTGGTATTACCGTAACCTGCCGCCCACGCTATCGGACAACCGTAGAACCCGGCACCCAGAAAAGCTATTCCTATAGCCCATATGGCGGGCATTTTTATACCGAGTCCCACGCCGAGAAGTATTCCTCCGAGCGGCAACGCGACGGTGAAAACAACGGCGATTATCAATTGGTTTTTCAAGTCTTTGCTGTATTTATCCATATTAAATTCAGTATATATTTTATTATATGCTTTGTCAAGAGCGAAACCGCCCGTAAACTACACGGATTGACAGGAAGCAAATAGCGTGTTACACTTAAATCAATAAACGTATTAGGAGCGGATATGGCATTACTACAGATCATCGAATGGTTGGGTTCTCCCGACACAATAGTATACAAATATTCTGCGCGCGAAAACGCGGTCGAGCGCGGCTCACGGCTCGTCGTAAGAGAGGGACAGGCGGCTATATTCTGCGACAGAGGTAAACTCGCCGACGTATTCGGACCGGGAACGTACAGCCTGGACGCAAGAACAATTCCCATTCTTACACGCCTCATGGCATGGCGATTTGCCTTCGAAACGCCGTATAAATCCGATATTTATTTTATAAATACCGCACGCTTCTCCGCACTTAAATGGGGTACTGCCACTCCGCTTATGGTGAGGGACAAGGACTACGGCGCGATAAGGATACGAGCTTACGGAACGTATGCCTTCCACGTTACCGATCCGTATAAATTCCTTACGGTGCTTATGGGAGTGAAATCCACTTTCGTGACCTCGGACATCACGGATTACATACGCAGTCTTTTGGTTATGGGGCTTTCGGACGCGATAGGCGAGAGCGGAGTGCCGATACTCGATATGGCGGCGAATATGATGGAAGTGAGCGCAGCCGTCTCGAAAAAACTCGAAGCGGAAATATCCGAATGCGGTATAGAACTCGATTCTTTCGTATTCGAGAGCCTGTCGTTGCCGCCCGAACTTGAGAAGGCTTTCGATGAAAATACGCGGCTCAGCATGATAGGCAAGAACGTAGACGTCTACAGGAAGTTAGCGGAAGCGGACGCGATACGGGAAGCAGCGAAGAACAATTCCGCAATGGGTTCCGCAATGGGCACCACCATGGGAGCGACAATGGGCGCCGCCATGGGCTTCGGGCTCGGCGCGAAATTGACGGCGGAGGGGGAGAAAAAGGAAGCTCCCGCGGTAAGCGTCGCGACGTCGGTTTGCCCGGCTTGCGGAAAAACGATACCCGCTTCCTCCAAATTCTGTCCCGAGTGCGGTACTGCGGTAGCAAAAAAATTCTGCCCCGAATGCGGCGCAAAACTTACGGGAAACGCTAAATTCTGCCCCGAATGCGGCAAAAAACTCTGAGAGGGCGGGAATATGGGAAAGTACGAAATAATAATAACCGTACTTGCGGTAATTGCCGTAGCGATAGCTTTAGCGTTCGTAGCGGTCACCGTAGCGTATGTTAAGCTGAAGAAAAAGTACCGCGACGGAGGCGCATATCCCGACGACGTCAAAGTGAGAGGCGGGGTGCGTTACTCGACGGACGACGCCGCTTTCCGCGACGGAGAAGAAAACGTCCGTCTAACCCGTCACGATTTCATTCTTGCGCGCGGTACGGTATATCTTGTGGAGAAGGGCGGCGAGCTTATGCCGGGTGTATATACCGCGCTGAAGTCGTCAGACGCCGTGGACGAATTCAAGATCAGAATTGCCGGTTATGTGAGAAATTACCGTCACGGAGATAAAGTCGTACTGCACGAGGGAGACGAAGTCGAAGCCACATCCTCGGACGTAATTCTCGCGTAATTTCCAAAAATAGCGCAATAAATTGTGCGTAATCACTAACTTTACGGATACCGCCATTGCTTGCATTACATTCAATGGCGGTTTAGCTTTTGTAATAATCGTCGAAAAGATCGTTTGGAGTACATTCTAGAATATCGCAAAGCGCTTTGAGGTTTTCGAATTTTATCGATTGCGTTTCGTTATTGATAAGCCTGTTGAAATTCTGATAACTCAATCCGAGCTTGATATACAGCCAATATTTGGTTTTACCTTTTTCGTTCAGTATTTCTTTGATTCTTAATTTCATTTTTCACCGAAACAGATTACCTGTACATTATATAATGTTTACATTTTAGATAAAATCAGTTATTGACATATAGATTTATACATTATATAATGTATACATTAGATATCATTGTATTGAGAGGAGGTAATTATGCACCGCGATTATGCTATGGAAATTATTTCGACGTTTTCTTCGAAGATTCCGAGAGACAAGATACCCGCGCTGAAAAGTGCATTGAGAAACGCTCCCGATTCTGCCTATAACGACGTATTCGCCGCAAAAACTTACAGTTCTACTACCACATTACTTCTTTCTATCTTTTTAGGCGGACTCGGAGTAGACAGATTTTATGTTGGTGACGTCGGACTAGGTATTGCCAAACTTCTTTTCGGGTGGATCACGTTCGGTATATGGCCGTTTATCGATATTTTCGTGTCGTATAAGAAAGCCCGCATAAAAACTTTCGAAAACATAATGGTGGTATTATAATTTCGTTAAAGAAGCGGCATAAGCCGCTTCTTCTTCATGCACATTGTAAATTATCGGAAATATGAATTACGACCAACCGAGACACAATTCAAATCAATCCTATCCTTACGATTTTAATTCTTTACGGTACGCAGACGACGCGGAGCTCAGGAGGGTATACGATAAATTCAAAGAGTTTCAGCGCGCCGACGCGAACGAGTCTTTAAGGAAAATGTACGAAGAAAGTCTTAATAATTTTCTAAAGAATTATAGACTTAACGGGTTTAGAAAAAAAGACTTACCGGAAATAAGCAAGTGGACAAGGGCTGCGTTGAATGCGGGATATAGTTATTTCGAAATAAAAAATGTTAAATTATACGACATATTAAATATTCCTTGGTCGTACTCCATATTCTTGGGTCTTGGCTTTTTCTGTCTTTGTAGATTTTATATTAAGGATTATCTTTACGCTTCGATAAGGCTTATCGCAAACATTCTGTTTGTTATCGCATCAATATTCGCACTTGGGACAAAATGGATAGCTCCCGTGATCATAATTCCTATAGTCTGGGCAATTGTTGACGTATTTACTCTCGGAAGTCGGATGCGTAAGAAGAACGGCGAAAATATTATAGCGCATTGCAAAAAGCTTGTGGAAGCCAAGAGAGGTTAAGTTTAGTTATTGCGGAAAAATCTATTACGCATATTCGCCTCGACGATTTATAGATCGCGGGGCGTTTTTTCGGGATAGAATTGACTTTATGTGTCTTTTGCGATAGAATAGGTAAAGAAAAACGGCTCGCATTACGCAAGCCGTTCTGGCAGGGGAGACGCGACTCGAA
>CALVNM010000026.1 GCA_944349735.1 uncultured Clostridia bacterium
GCCTTTTTAAGCACGGTGCCGTCCGCCTTTACGAAAGTTCCGTCTTGTTGTACCACGGCGTAGCTGCCGTCGTCAAGCAAAATACGGGTTATTTCGGCACGAATTATGCTTTTGCCTATACGTTTGACGCCGGTATATTCGACGTACGACGTATCCGTCGAAGCCACCGAAAACGCAAATACGTCCTCAAGCCAGCTCAGGTCTCCGTACGGCTCCGTGGTTTCCGTGCTGCCCTCGACGGCTTCTCCGCTCACGGGATCTTTTTCCTGCGGTTTTTTCAAGTTGGCGCTACCGCCGTAACCGCCCGAATACACCAAATCGTAGGAATATGTGTACGTCACCCATTCGGTGCTGTCCTCATCCTCCCAGTTGGTGCGGTTTATGCCCATCTCGCGGTTGACGACGGGATCGTCGCTGAAGCAGTAAGGCGTCTTTTTCGCTTCGTCCGCTTCCTTGGTATATTTTTCGAGCTGTTTGCCGGGATAAAGTACGAGCGTGCTGACTTCGACGTCGAATTTTACGTTGAAGCCTGCGGCTTTGGTCGCCGCTACGGCGTCCGATATGATACCCGCCTCCTGCCCCGCTTTCACGTTACAGCCCGCAAGCACGCCCGCTACGGTCAACGCTACCAGAATTATCGCCACGAGTTTGAAACGCTTATTCATCGTCGCCACCTCCCGTAACGGTGCCGGCGGCTTTTGCAATGGCTTCCGTTTCCTCGGAAACGCCATCCGGGACCTTACCTTCCACGGCGATCTCGTCGAGGAATACGTCCGTTCCGTACGCCGCTCCTACCGCCGCCGCAGGCATCAGAGGTTCGCCCGCCGCCGCTCTTTCGGCGGCTTCTTTCTCCGCCTCGTGCCTACCCGCGAGTTCCGCCTGTATCTTATGTATCCTCTCGCCCGTCAGGTTGTAGAATATCATCGGTAAAATGCTTACGAGGTTGAGCACGGCGGGGATTATCGTATAAATAGCGAATAACCCCTGTTTCGTATATTCGGACTGGACGGGCTCGTGTCCGTCTATAAATCCGAGTGGCTGGCTGAACAGGAAATAAGAGAGAAGGAATGTAAGGAAATAGTCCTTCAATCCGCTGGAAATATTGCTCCTCAGTCCCATAAGGGCGTAAGTAATACCCTCCTGACGCTGACCGGTCTTGTGCTCCCAATAATCTATGGTATCCGCCGCCATCAGGTGCGGCACGACGTTCAGAACGCCCACTGGAAGCATCGTGACGAACATCACTCCCGCTACGACGTACCACGGAGTATTCATGCCCATCGCAAACACGATGGCGAGGCACACCGAGTGCCAGATCGTTGCGATGATGAAAAGTTGCTTCGCGTTGAACATACGTTTCAGTTTCGGCGCGAAAAGCATTCCGAGCATCGAGGCTATCGCTCCGGGGAGCGCGAACGCTATCTGCAACGAACCGTTATTGTATATGTAACAAACGACGTAGATTATCGACGCCGAAACGAGGTTTCTGAAGAACGTCAGCAAATTGGACAAAATCAATATGAAGAAAGGTTTGTTTTTGAAAAGATATGCGAACCCTTCTCTTAATTTAGGCGTTTCCGAAGTGGGTTCGATACGTTCGCGGAGCGTGAGAGCGCTTATCACCATGAATATCGGAGCGATGACGCCGATGATGACGGCGGTACCCGTATAAGTCAGCTCGTAATTGCTGTCGGTGACTATAAGCCCCAAAGAAATGAGCACGAGCGCGGACTGCTCGCCTATCGAGCCGAGTATACGGCTTATCGAGATCATCTTGGTACGTTCGTCGACGTTGGGCGACACGACGGTGGGCAGCCCTCCGAGCGGCACCGCGACGATGGTACCGACGGTAGTGATGAGTATGTACGTCACGTACATATATGCTATCTTGCCGCCCTCGCTCATACCCTTCCAGTTGATGAACAGAAGAATCGTAAGCAACGCGTACGGGATACTTCCCCATAAGAGGTAAGGACGCATCTTGCCCATCTTGGTGCGCGTCTTATCGACTATCGCTCCCATTATCGGATCGTTCACGCCGTCCCATATCTTGGCGATGAGAAACATTGTACCCACCGCTCCAAGGGGTATATTCATTATGGCGGTATAGAAAAATAACAGGTATCCCTGAAGCATACCCGTTATAGCGCTTGAAGCAAACATCGTGAGCGAAAACCAAATATAATCTTTTTTGCCAAGATATTTTTTATTGAGCAAGTCGTCGAAGTGCCTGGTTTCGGCAAGTCCCGCTTGCCCCATATTATTACTCATAATCAGCCGTTCTCCACTTAAGATTTAATTACGGATCGTAATTACTATAACATGTTTACGGGTTGAGGTCAATAAAATACCCCGATATCTCTCCGCATATTTTAACTTTCGACGGTTTTAATTGCCTCCCTGAGCGCCGCGCGCACGGCTTTTCCCCAAATTTCCGGCTCCTCTTTTATCGGAGAATGAGCGGAGTTTTCCAGCCATATCCACTTCTTGAACGGCGCGTCGAGAGCGTCGAACCATTCTCTCGCTATCGAAGAAGGCGTATTGTAGTCGTGCCTGCCCTGAGTGATTATCAACGGTACTTCGAGGCTACGCACGCTTCTGTCGAATTCGAGCGCCACCACCTCGCTCCACAACACGTCGGTAAGATACATCGCGCCCCTGGCGTAATTGACTATGTCCTTCAAGGTATATTCGTCGGACTTCAACAACGGTACGAGCAACGACCTTATCATACCTTTATGTTCGCGATACTCCGATCCGCCGTACTTCGAGAGATAGTTGCGCTGTAGCATCATCGCTTTGTGCGACGGATATACGCCGTCCTTGGGTTCGGCGCCTTTCAGTGCCTGTACCGCCGCGGCGTCGCCGCGCCTTTCCGCTTCTTCGGTGCAGAACCTGTACGAACGCCATTCGTTCTCCGCGCCGTTCACGAATTGTCCCTGTCCGATATACGCGGCGATATGCTCAGGATAACGGCTTACCAGAGCAGTTCCTATTATCGTGCCCCAGCTGTGTCCCGCGACGATTATTTTGTCGTATCCGAATTTTTTTACCAGAAATTCCACGAGCGCCCGTGCGTCCTCGACGTAAACGTCCACGGACAGTTTCTCGCCTTTAATGCTTTTGCGGTAGCTTTTCCCCGATCCGCGCTGATCCCAGCACACCATAGTATAATCCTCGGCGAAAGCGGACTGGTATTCCAATACCCAGTGGCGATCGCAGACGCCCGGTCCGCCGTGCAAAAACAAAATAGGTCTTAACCCGTCTTTCGCGGCGCGTATGCGGATATTCTGAGCGTCTCCGTTCAATATCACGGTCATGCTTTTATCTATGGCATAATTCATTTTTGATTTCCTCCGAAAGTTTGTCGAGTACGGCGTCGAGCGCAGATATACGCTTCGGACGCGGATTTCTGATGAGCCTGCCGCCCGCGACCACCGCTTTGAGCTCGCATAGCGCCGCCGCGTTTTCCGCAGGGTTGGCGGAAGTGAATATAATATCGGCACGCTTGCCTGCGGTAAGCGAACCGGTTTCGTCGAATATACCCAGCACGCGGGCGTTGCCCGCGGTAGCCGTTACGAAAGCGCGCGCGGCGCCCTCGCCCGTCATAAAAGCGAACCATTCGACTTCGCGCCACATCCCGTATTGGGTGCTGAACGGACAGGAAGCGTCGGTACCCATCCCGACTTCGACGCCGCCTTCGAAAGCCTGCAGGCACGCCGCAGTCATGTTTTCGGCGGCGACTTCCGAATTATATGCCGCCGTTTCGCTCAAGCGCGTTATCTCCGCGGGAAGCTTCGCGCAAGGTATCGCCGGAGAATAAGTCGCCACCACCGCGCCGCCGCGCTCCTTGAGCATACGGAAAGCTTCCTCGCTCAATCTGCCGCCGTGCTCGATCGTGTCTACGCCCGCACGCGCCGACAGCTCCGCGCCGGGAGCGGATTCGGCGTGCGCCGCCACCCTGAGCCCTCTCTCGTGCGCCCTATCGCACACCGCTTTCACCTGTTCGAAGGTCATCCTGAGCTCGCCCGGTTCGCCCCGCTTTTTCGAATCCGTAACGCCGCCGGTAACGCATACTTTGATGAGATCGACGCCATTGTCCGCACGGTCGTCCACAAGCGCTTTAAGCCCTTCCGGAGTATCCGCGGAATCGGCGAACGTTCCGTCGCCGTGACCTCCGGGAGCGGTTATAGCGGGTCCCGAAACGAGAATTTTGAGACCCCTGACTTTACTTTTTCCTTGTTCGATACGCTTCTTGAGCGCTACGTCCGAATACTTCAGATCGCCCACCGCGCGCAGTGCGGTAACACCGGATAAAAGCTCGTTGTATGCCGAAGACTCCACAAGCTTAGCGAGAACCGACTTACCCAAGCGCGTGGAAACGAGCTTGATTAGCAGACGTTGCGCGCTGCCGCCGCTCAACGCTTTCGACGGTCTTCCCGTACCGAAAAGATGAGCGTGCGCGTTCACGAGTCCCGGCGCCGCGTAAAGTCCCGTCATATCTTCTTTGCGATAGCCTTCCTCTGTTTCGCCGTGCGGCGCGATCTTTGCTATCCTGCCGTCCGCTACGTATATGTCCACGTTTCCGACGACGGCGCATCCGTTTTCGACGTCTATAAGATCACATCCGGTATAAACGGTTTTCATATATCCTCCGCGATATTTCAAGCAGACAGCTTTTCGAAGACGTACGCGGCGCGTGAGTCGGTTGCCGTAAGGTCAACCGTCGTCATGGTATAGGACGGCGATGTCTTGTTCGCTCCCACCGCGCCGTAGCCGCCGAGACTGCTCAGCTGATAGTAACGGTTATTATAATAATACGCCATATTGTTACTGTGCACGTGTCCTACCGAAATAAGCCCTATATTGTTTATATTACAGGTCAATTCGTCGAAAAGAGCGTTGCCCGGAATGTCGTCCACGGGGTATTCGTCGGAAAACGGGAAATTCCCGTATGGTTCGCCTTCGGTATAAGCCTTCTTGAATGCTGGCGTGGGCATATGAAAGAATATGCTTACGAGAGTACTTCTCTCCCTTATCCCCGCGATAAGCGCTTCTATCTGATCGCGTTTGATATAGTCGTATTTATCGTCTGCGTCGAGCGAAAGCGAATCCATTATCGCAATGCTGTGTGCGGGACGCCCTTCGTAATTTATATCGATGAAGAACTGCATGGCGCCGTTGATACCTTCCGTATTCCCCGCAAGGAAATGCCCGTAACCGAGCCAAAAAGCGATAATGTCCTCGTTTGAGCCTCCGCGCTGACCGTCGTTGTTTCCGGGTGCGAAGGTCCAGGGTTTGCCGTAACCGTCTATAAGATCTCCCACTATTTTAGCCGCCGCCGGTTTGTCGAAGGAAAGTTTCGCGTTGTAGCCTTCGAAAATATCCCCGTCGAGTATTATCATATCGAATTGCGTTCCGTCGAGAACTGTCTTGAGTTCCGCGAGCGTTTTCTTGTCTTTCCTCGTCGAGCCGCTTATCAAATGAGTGTCGTTTATTTTGAGAATACGGAACGCGGCAGAACCCGCCTCCAGAGTAACGTCCCCTCTCGCGTAGACCTCGGAATAAGAGTGTTCCGAAGTAAATTCCTTGTCTTTACATGCGACAAGCGCAAAAAGACACGCCG
The DNA here is from genome assembly GCA_944349735.1 of uncultured Clostridia bacterium. Classification (GTDB taxonomy): domain Bacteria; phylum Bacillota; class Clostridia; order Christensenellales; family DTU072; genus Stercoripulliclostridium_A. The sequence continues at coordinate 5,627 of CALVNM010000026.1, forward strand.
CGAGCAACGCGGCGAGAAGCAATATCGATATGTATTTAACAAGCTTTTTCATAAGTATATCGTTCGTTTAACGGTAACGGACCTCGGCGATCACGGCGAAATGGTCGGAAGCGTATCTGCCGTCAAAGAGCTCGTTCCTCACTCTGTAGGTATCGACGTCGAAGCCGCCGTTATGCATTATGTAATCTATGACGTCCGCTTCGTCGCCGCCGTAACTGTTGAACGTCACGGAATGCATGGATGCGCGGCGGCGTATTTGGAATCGACGAGTCTCGCCGCGATATAATCGTACAATTCGGTGTGCTCGACTATATTGTAGTCTCCCAGCATGACTGCGGGTATACCGTCCTGTGCCATTCTTGCCAGCACCATTGCGGAACCGTTCTTCATCGCTTCGATACCTACGTGATCGAAATGAACGGAATATACGGCGACTTCCCTTCCGGTACGGTTGTCCTTCAGGCGCGCATAAGTGCATATCCTTTCCAAAGCGGCGTCCCAGCCTACGGATTCTTTCTCCGGCGTTTCGCTCAACCAGAAGTTGTCGCTTTCTATAAGGGTGAAGCGCTCTTTGTTATAGAATATCGGCACCGCCTCTTTCGTGAGATAATTGTCGCTTCTGTATCTGTATACATACCCGTAACTGTCTTTGAGGTTCTTCTCAATGAACCCCATCTGCATCGCTTTCACTTCCTGAAGGCAAAGGATATCGGGCGCTTCCTCTTTGATCTGTTGCATAACGTAAGCTCTGCGTTGCGACCAGTTTCTTTCGGGTTTCGATTCGCCGTGAACATTTCTGATGTTATAACTCATTATTTTGAGTCCGTCGCCCTCGGCAAAAGCGATCCCTTCGAGATATTTTTCGTTATCGGTAACGCCGTACGCGGCTATCATGAGACCGCCCAATATAACGATCGCGGCGAATACCGCGCAAACCGAAGCTATTACGATAATTTTGACCATTTTCTTCATCGCTCCGCACCTCTTATTCATATATTGTATCAAAAATCTTACCCGAATTACAATATCCGACGGAAAATTTATAGGAATAAACTTAGTATTCGGGTTCTGTAGCCGCTTCGGCTCTTTTTTGCACTACGTAGCTTCGCATGCTAACCGTTACGCAAAACGCGGAGCTTTACGCCCCGCGTTCGGTTTACTGTCGTGCCGGCTATAAGCTTATGCCGCTGCCTTACGCCAGTAATAATAGTAGTATCTCGACTTGAGATACGTAGCCGCTGTGGAAGCGTACGCGAGATCGGCGCTCGCGAGCGAAGTATAACTGCTGAAATCACTATTCCTCGACACCTGCCAGCCCTCGGTATCCTCGAAAACAACCGAGGTAAGTCCCGTGCAATCATAGAAGGCATATTCTCCTATGCTCGTCACCGAGTTCCCGATTGTCACCGAATTAAGTCCCTTACAACCTCGGAAGGCTTCATCTCCTATGCTTGTCACCGAGTTCCCGATTGTCACAGAGGTCAGTCCCGTGCAACCATAGAAGGCTTTATATCCTATGCTCGTCACAGAGTCGGGTATAACGACCGAAGTAAGAGCGGTATTCCAGTAGAACACATATTGATTTATCTCATAGGAATTTACGGTAGTTCCGTCGTATGCCGAGAAACTGTCGGGCAAGGTTATATCGGTTGCTCCGCCATAGTAACTTACGAGATAACCTTTCGCTCCGTCGTAAAGGAAGCGGTATCCGTCCGTAGTATCGGTAAACCAAGAGCCGTTCTCCTCGGTGTACACGTGCTTCGCGTAATAGCCTACGTCTCCGTTACTTCCGCTTCCCGCCGTGATATCGAGAGAACTCTTGTTGTAAACTTCTACGAGTCTGTAACAATTGTAGAAGGCGTCATATTCTATGCTCTCGACCGACTTCCCTATCGTCACTGAGGTGAGTCCGGTGCAACTCCAGAAGGCAGAATTTCCTATACTCTCGGCACCGTCTCCGATAATCACCGAGGTAAGCATAGAGCAACCGTAGAACGCTCCGTACAGGATATCCACACCCGTTACCGTGACGCTACGGAGACCCGAAGGAATATAATACGCGGTCGACGTCGTGTATGAAGTACTGCTGCCGTAATACCTCTGATCGACTTTCGTTCCGCCGATATATGAATCAGTACCGAATATGTATCCGAAGGGATACTGATATGAGTCGGAAGAAGTCTTGCCTGCTTCGGCTCCCGCGAAAGGTATGGTCATACGCTCGAGCGAACTGCAGCCGGAGAATGCGCACAAGCCTATACGCGTTACGGAGTCGGGTATTGTAACCGAGGTAAGTCCGGTACAATTGCGGAAGGCATAATTTCCGACACTCGTCACCGAGTTCTGTATCGTCACCGAAGTAAGTTTCGTGTAACCCGAGAAGGCATAATCTCCTATGCCCGTCACCGAATCTGGTATTACCAAATCACCTTCCACCGGTTGTCCGCCAATATAAAGCATTCTGTTGTTATCTAAAATGTTTCCGTAGCTTATCATAGCGCACCAACCAGCTATATCGCCGGCGTAATATATCGAGTTAAGTGACAAACAACCGGAAAAGGCAGAACTTCCGATGCTAGTGACCGAATTGGGTATAACTACACTCGTAACAGACGTATTCCCCTTAAAAGCCGTGCCTAGCCCCGTAACGGTTTTACCGTCGATAGCGGACGGTATAACGACCTCGGTCGCGCTTCCTTTATATCGGGTAAGATATGCAACATCGCCGTGCACGGTATAATCGTAATCGGCATCCGCGGTGATATTGTTATGTGCCCATACGACAGGTCGGTTTCCGGAATTCCAGGAGCTGTGCCAACCTTCGGGTTTGCTTGCCGCTTCGCAATAAATTGTCAACGAGCCGCAACCTCTGAATACATCTATTGATATTCTATCGACGCTCGCGGATATTATTATCGAGGTAAGTCCCGTACAATTCTCGAAAGCATAACTTCCTATGGCTGTCACGGAGTGCGAGATTATGACCGACGTCAGAGCGGTATTACCGCTGAACGCATGCTGATGTATCTCATAGGTATCTACGGTAGTTCCGTCGTATGCTATAAAACTCTCGGGCAAAGTTATCTCGGCTGCTGCGCCGTAGTAACCGATAAGATAGCCTTTCTCTCCGTCGTAAAGGAAAGTATAACCGTCGTCGGTATGCGTAAGCCATGAGCCGTTCTCATCCGTATACACATGGAGAGCATTATAACCTAAATAGCCGTAATCGAAGCTTCCCGCCACAATATTTATGGAACTTCTGTTATATATTTCCCTAATTCTGCTTGAGTTGACAAACGCATAATCCTCTATTTCGGTCACGCCGGAACCTATGGTCACAAAGGCTAGGCTGTCACAGCTTTGGAAAGCATGCCCTCCTATGTACGTTACCGAATCGGGTATGACCACCGAAATAATACTGCAGTATTCGAATGCGGAGTCTCCGATACTCGTAACGCCGGAACCGATACTTACGGAAGTAAGTCCGTTACAACGGGAGAAAGCGGAATCGCCTATGATAATCACCGAATCGGGTATCGTCACCGAGCTAAGCCCCGTACAACCGGCGAAAGCATACGCTCCTATACTTGTGACCGAATCGGGTATCACTATACTAGTTATAGACGTATTGCCCTTATAGACCGTGCCGAACCCCGCAACGGTTTTACCGCCGATCACGGACGGTATAACGATGTCTGTAGCGCTCCCTTTATATCGGGTAAGATACGCCATGTCGCCGTGCACCGTATAATCGTAATCGGCGTCCGTAGTGATATTGTTATGTGCCCATACGACGGGGCGATCATCAGGATTCCAAGAGCTTTCCCAGCCGTCTGGTTGACTTATTGCCTCACAATAGAAACTTACCGCGCTGCATCCTGAGAAAGCGCTATAACCTATATCCGTAACCTCTGCCGGTATGATCAACGAAATCAGTCCGGTGCAACCATAGAAGGCAGAATTTCCTATGCTCGCAACGGAGTTCCCTATAGTCAACGAGGTAAGCCCCGTGCAATTATAGAAGGCATAATCTCCTATGCTCGCAACGGAGTTCCCTATAGTCACCGAGGTAAGTCCCGTGCAATTCCGGAAGGTATAATCTCCTATGCTAGTGAGCATTTCCGGTAGCGTCACAGTAGTCAGCATAGAGCAACCGGAGAATGCTCCTACCGGGATATTCCCGTCCGTTACCGTGACGCTGCGAAGACTCGACGGTATGTAATACTTAATTACATCAGGGTAAAAAGGATGGCTACCGTAATAATACTGCTCGACTTGCGTCCCGCCGGTATATGAATCGGTACCGAATATGTATCCGAAGAGATACTGATATGCTTCGGAAGAAGTATTACCGGCTTCTTTCCCCACGAAAGGTATAGTTATGCTATCGAGCGAACTGCAGCCCGAGAATGCGCCCTCGCCTATGCTCGTGACCGAGTCGGGGATAGTCACCGAGGTAAGCCCCGCGCAACCCGAGAAAGCATATTCTTTTATCTCAGTTACGGAATCGGGGATAATAAGTTCGCCTTCTATTTTTTGACCGCCGATATAAAGCGTTCTTCCGCTTCCCGTTATATTGCCGAGACCGTCTATACCGCACCAGGCCGCTATATCGCCGGTGTAATTTATCGCAGTAAGTCCCGTGCAATTATAGAAGGCACGCTCTCCTATACTTGTAACCGTTTCCGGTATCGTCACCGAGGTAAGCATAGAGCAACCGTAGAAAGCTCCATACAGGATATTTCCGCCCGTCACCGTGACGTTACGAAGGCTCGAAGGGATATAATATGTGATCGACATCGTGTATGAAGTACTGTTGCCGTAATACTGCATGACGCCCCTTCCGCCGGTATATGAATCAGTACCGAATATATATCCGAAGGGATACTGATATGTGTCTTTAGAAGTTTTACCCGCTTCGGCTCCCACGAAAGGTATAGTAATGCTCTCGAGCGAACTGCATCCGGAGAACGCGCCCTCGCCTATACGCGTTACGGAGTCCGGTATTATCACAGACGTGAGTCCCGTGCAACCCGAGAAGGCATATTCTTTTATCTCCGTTACGGAATCTGGGATAATAAGTTCGCCTTCTATTTTTTGACCGTCGATATAAAGCGATATACCTCTTTTCGGGATATTTTCAAGACCGTTTATACTGCACCAACCCGCCATATCACCGACATAGTGTACGAATTCAAGTTCACGTACGTAGTATAAAGCATTCTCGCTTATGCCCGCGGTATCGGCGCTTAAAGTCACTTCGGTCGTTACGGAAGAATCGCAACCGACTACCCATCTGTCGACATACCTTATTCCGTTCTCTGTGCGGTAAAGACTCGTACATCCCGAAAACGCGCCTTCGCCTATGCTCATTACGGAGCCTGGTATAGTCACCGAGGTGAGACCCGTGCAACCCGAGAAGGCATAATCTCCTATGCTCGTGACCGAGTTCCCTATCGTCACCGAGGTAAGTCCCGTGCAATTATTGAAGGCATAATCTCCTATGCTCGTGACCGAGTTCCCTATAGTCACCGAGGTAAGTCCCGTGCAATCCCTGAAGGCGCCGCCTTCAATGCTATTAACCGAGTCGGGTATCGTCACCGAATTAAGTCCCTTACAACCTCGGAAGGCTTCATATCCTATGCATATTACCGAGTTCCCTATCGTAACCGAGATAAGTCCCGTACAACCCGAGAAGGCATAATCTCCTATGCTCGTCACGGAGTCGGGTATAACGACCGAAGCAAGAGCGATATTCCCGTAGAATGCATATTGGTATATCTCATAGGTATTTACGGTAGTTCCGTCGTATGCCGAGAAACTCTCCGGCAAGGTTATATCGGTGGCTTCGCCGTAGTAACTTACGAGATAGCCTTTAGTTCCGTCGTAGAGGAAGCGATATCCGTCCGCGGTATCGGTAAACCAAGAACCGTTCTCCTCGGTGTACACGTTCTTTGCATAATAACCTACATCGCCGTAAGATGAGTCGCCCGCCGTAATATTCAGAGAACTCTTGTTATATACCTCTACGAGTTTGTAACAATTATCGAAGGCATTCCTTCCTATGCTCGTGACAGCGTTTCCTACCGTTACCGAGGTCAGTCCCGTGCAATTATAGAAGGCAGAATCACCTATACTCGTGACCGAGTTCCCTATCGTCACCGAGGTAAGTCCCGTGCAACCCAAGAAGGCAGAAACTCCTATACTCGTCAGCGTTTCCGGTAACGTCACGGAAGTAAGCATAGAGCAATCGTAGAACGCCCCTGCCAGGATATTTCCGCCCGTCACCGTGACGCTGCGAAGGCTAGACGGTATATAATACCTGCTATACGTCGTGCTCGAAGTACTGTTGCCGTAATAGAGCTGTCTGACTCCCGTTCCGCCGGTATAGGAAGAAGTACCGAATATATATCCGAAAGGATACTGATATGTGTCGGAAGAAGTCTTACCCGCCTCGGCTCCCACGAAAGGTATAGTAATGCTCTCGAGCGAACTGCAGCCGTATAGGAAACCTTGCGGCAAGGCTTCGATTCCGGGTTCTATGACCAAGTTTCTAAGCGACCGGGTTTGACAGAATGCATTTTCGCCTATGCCTACCACCGAGTCCGTGATAGTAAGCGAAGTTATATTCGTATTCCCATAGAACGCATAATCACCTATATTATAGGTATTTACCGTTGAACCGTCGTACGCAACGAAACTCGAGGGTAACGTGATCTCCGTTTCCTCGCCGTAGTAACCTACGAGATAAACGTCAGTTCCGTCATGGAAGAAGCGGTATCCGTCCGCAGTATCGGTAAACCGTGAGCCGCTCTCTTCGGTATACACGTTTTTAGCGTAATATCCGACATAGCCGTTATCATAGCTTCCCGCCGTGATACTCAGAGAACTTTTGTTATATATCTCTACAAGTTTGTAACAATCGTAGAAGGCAGAACTTCCTATACTCGTGAGCGTTTCCGATATCGTCACCGAGGTAAGCCCCGTGCAACCGTAGAAGGCATAATCCTTTATCTCGGTTACTGAATCGGGAATCACCAAATCGGCGACCAATTGACCGTCTATATAGAGATTACCGGCATATTGGAGCGGATTAGAGTCTATAGTATAGAACTCTATCGCACACCAGTTCGCGACATCGCCCGTATAATAAACGGCTTTCAGCCCGGTACAGTTACGGAACGCATAATTGCCTATTGTTTTCACAGATCCCGGTATCGTTACCGTTGTAAGTCCTACAAAATTGTCGAAGGCATAATCCTTTATCTCGGTTACGGAATCGGGGATTACGATATCTTTTACCAACCGATCGCCGATATAAAACTCGTCCGCATAAACTAACGGATTCGAGGAGCAAACATCGTCGGAAGACGAAACTTGCTTGAACCTTATAGCGCACCAGCCTGCTATATCTCCGGTATAATATACCGACTTAAGTCCCGTGCAATCGCGGAAGGCATAATCTCCTATGTTCGTCACAGAACTTCCTATCGTTAACGAGGTTAGTCCCGTGCAACCCGAGAAGGCAGAGCTTCCTATGCTCGTGACCGAGTTCCCGATAGTCGCTGAGGTCAGTCCCGTGCAATTATTGAAGGCATAATCTCCTATGCTCGTGACCGAGTTCTCTATAGTCACCGAGGTCAGTCCCGTGCAACCCGAGAAGGCATAACTTCCTATGCTCGTGACCGAGTCCCCGATCGTCACCGAGGTCAGTCCCGTGCAACCCGAGAAGGCATAATCTTTTATCTTTGTAACGGAATCGGGAATTACCAAATCCGTGACCAATTGACCGTCTATATAGAGCTTGCCGGCATAGTATAACGGAGTGCTTGACCAGTTACCGAACGTTATGCCGCACCAGCCCGCTATATCTCCGGTGTAATATACCGAAGTAAGTCCGGTGCAATTATGGAAAGCGGAATTTTGCATATTCGTGAGCGATTCCGGTATCGTCACCGAGCTGAGTCCCGTGCATTTATTGAATGCATAATTCCCTATGCTCGTGACCGAATCGGGTATCGGCACCGAAGTAAGTCCCGTACAGTTATAGAAAGCATAACCTCCTATTGCGGTAACCGAGTCCGGTATTGTCACCGAGGTGATCGTAGAGCAATTGTAGAAAGCGCCGTACAGGATATTCCCGCCCGTTACCGTGACGCTGCGAAGGCTAGACGGTATATAATACGTGCTATATGTCGTGCGCGAAGTACTGCTGCCGTAATATGACTGCGTAACTTCCGTTCCGCCGGTATATGAATCGGTACCGAATATGTATCCTAAAGGATACTGATATGTGTCTTTAGAAGTTTTACCCGCTTCGGCTCCCACGAAAGGTATAGTAATGCTCTCGAGCGAACTGCAGCCCGCAAACGCGCCTTCGCCTATGCTTGTGACCGAGTCGGGTACTATTACCGACGTTATACCGGTACAATCGACAAAAGCCGAGCTTTCGATACTTACCACCGTCCCGCCGTTATACGTAGCGGGTATTCTGATATTCTCACGCGTTCCCGAGTAATCGGCAAGGCTGTAAGTGCCCTCGCCGAGGTCATTAAACGTAAATTCGCTTTCGGGGGTTATTTCCGTGGCTCCGCATTCGCATTTACCCGATTCCTGATAAACGTGTCCCGTTTTTTCGGAAATCCCGCCGCAGCGGCTGCATACCTTCCAATGCTCCGTATCGTCATACGCCCATACGGTATAATTATGTCCGAGCGCCTCTATCTCGCGGCTGTCGGTCGTGGCGTCGCACCTCGTGCAATGTCTCGACTCGCTGCCCTTCGTCTCGCAATCGGGTTCAGCGTCTACCGTATATTCCTCTTCGAAATCGTGTCCGAGCGCGGGTATACTCTCCGTTTCATCGTCTCCGCACTTGTCGCATATGCGTTTACGCATTCCTTCCGCGGTACAGGTAGGCTCGCTCACCGTTTTCCACGCTCCCCAGGTATGGGCGTCTTCCCATATAGCGTACAAGGTTATGTTTCCGGTCACGGTATCGCTATTCAGATCCCACGTTTCTTTGCCGGCAGCGTCTTTGGCGAAACCCAGGAACCTCGCGCATTGCTTAACGGGCGTCGTCACATCGCCTATAACCGCGCCCTCTTTCACTTCGACGGAAGCCATCGCGCTACCGCCCTGCGTATCGAAAGTTACGGTATAATATGTTTCCGGAGCTTCCGGCTCGCCCGCCGTGGGCAAAGTGACTTTCGTGGTGCCGTAATCGTACCAGAATATCTCGTAATTCCCGGAAAAATCGTCATTCTCAAATTCTATATACGCATACGCGATTGACGCGTCCTTGAATTTGACATACGCCGTGTACGTCGCGCCTTTTTTATCTTCTACAGTGGTTTCGTATCTTCCTTTAGACGAATTGAAGGTGTAATCGGCGTAATCGGAGAGTCCGTTTTCTTTGAGAACGAATGCCAACGAGCCGAAATCGTCAACGGTACTCGACGCAGCGTATTCCGCACTCTTACCCTTATTCCACCCGTCCGCCTCTTCGTCGAACGAATACTCATACCAGGCAGATTCCGCCGTGACGTATTCGTAATAAGTCTCGTATTCTTCGGAATAATCGCCTTCGGCGTAAACTTCGTTGTACGAAATTTTTCCGCCCGCTAACTTTAACGTCACATCGGACGTTACCTTTTCTCCGGAAGCGGCCCCCTTCCCTTCGCCGTAAGACGACGCCTTAGCGGTAAAATTCGAAGCGTTCGCCTTCGCCGAATAAACGGCGGCGAAAGCTTTGTTCCACTCGGTCTTGCTAACTTCCTCGCTCTTATAATCGTCCGATACGGGACCGCTCGTGTTCTTATCGCCGGTATTCGGATTATTTGTAGTACCGGACTTTTTACATGCGATCACCGTAAAGGCAAGAACGACCGCCAGCGCCAACACCAATACCGCGATACAAAATCTTCTTCTAGAACTTGACATATGACCCTCCATGACTGACGATTTCCCGAAGGAAAAACAATAACCAAATAACGAAAGCATACCGATCCAAAACAGCGGCATAAAATTGCTTTGCGCTATAACCGTTAGTTAGTATAACGTATTCAGTTTGTGATTACAACGATTTTTACTTAATTTTTCTTTTTAGCTTAATATTTGCAAAACTCCGAAAAAAGAAACCGCATTTTTGCGGCTTCAATTTATTTGTTATACGGCGTCGCCGAAGGCGGGGGCACTCGAAGTTGCGTTGAAATGTTAAAGCGCTATCGGGGCGCCTCGCAGTTCGGAGATCGTAAAAACTTACGTTTCCCTCGTCAGTTTTGCCGCCGAGCGGCAAAATAGTGCAACCTTTTTGCTTGTTCACTCCGTGTACGGCGCAAACAGGTTTACTGCCCCCCTATTCGGCACCAAAAAAAGAAACCGCATTTTTGCGGCTTAAATTTGTTGGTTATACGGAGTCGCCGAAGGCGGGGGCACTCGAAGTTTCGGCGAGACGTAAAAGCGCTATCGGGGCGCCTCGCAGTTCGGAGATTGTAAAAACTTACGTTTCCCTCGTCAGTTTTGCCGCCGAGCGGCAAAATAGTGCACCCTTTTTGCTTGTTCACTCCGTGTACGGCGCAAACAGGTTTACTGCCCCCTATTCGGCACAAAAAAAGAAACCGCATTTTTGCGGCTTCTTTTTTGGTGCCGAAGGCGGGACTTGAACCCGCACGAGGTCATCCCTCAGCGGATTTTGAGTCCGCCGCGTCTGCCATTCCACCACTTCGGCACGAATGCAATGAATATATTAGCATATCGGAAAACAAATTGCAACAGGTTTAGGGTTAACGGTTTTCTTTTTTTCTTGACCGTTTATCCCCCCGAGTATATAATATTCTTATGATCCCGCTATTATTTCGTTCGGGTGACGGAGGTGGTTTATGTTGTGCGCTGCGCTGGCGCCATGGGCAATAGCCGTAATTTGTATAGCGGTAACAGCCGTTCTGCTTGCCGCTTACGCGCTCGGTTGTTATCTGGGCTTTTACTTCATTATCGTCAAGCCTCCCGTTGTCGGAGTCGATAAACCTAATCCGCTCATGGGAGACGAGTTCGCCGAATTCGTCAAAAAAACCCAGGAAGACGCCGTTATAATGAAAAAGCTCGAAAGCGAACCCGTCGAAGTCGTCACGCGTGACGGTTTAACGCTCCGAGGCGAATTCTACCGTGCGGCGGAACCTTCGGACGTCACGATAGTATGCCTGCACGGATACAACAGTAACGCATACGGCGACTATTCCACGAGAGGATTGAGCTATCTTCACAACGGATATAACGTACTGCTTGCCAACCATCGCCATCACGGCATGAGCGACGGTAAATACATAGGATTCGGCGTACTCGACAGGCACGACGTATTGAAATGGGTAGAAGCCGCTGAAAAGCTGGTACCGGACGGTAAAATATTTGTTTCCGGAGTTTCTATGGGCGGCGCAACGGCAATGCAATGCTCGTGTCTCGCTCTTACCCCCGCGGTCAAAGGGATTATAGAAGATTGCGGATACACAACGGTAAGAGACGAAGTGGATTATCTGGCGAAGAAAATGTTCGGTTTCGTACCGAAACTCACGATCCGATTCATCGAATTTTATATGCGCAAACTTGCCGGATACGGGATGCGCGAAGCTGACTCGCGCGAAGCCGTAAAGCATTCCAAAGTCCCTATCCTTTTCATACACGGCACAAACGACGAATTCGTACCGACGTTCATGGGTCACGAGTGCTACGAAGCCTGTACCGCGCCCAAGGAACTCGTACTCATAGAGGGCGCGGGACACGCGCAATCGTATTTCAAAGACGCCGAGAAATGCGAACAGGCCGTAAACGCCTTTATCCTTAAATACAAATAACGATTAACGATTGACAATTACCGACCCGATGTGGTAGATTATTCGGGAAGGAAAACGAGGTGTAGCGCAGTTTGGTAGCGCGCTTGGTTCGGGACCAAGAGGTCGTGGGTTCGAATCCCGTCACCTCGACCAACAAAAAGGACAGCGTTATTGCTGTCCCTTTTTTGTTGGTTGGGCGAAGGGATAGCACGCCCGTTTCGTTTACGAAATCGGGTGCGCTAGTTTGTGCGGAGCGCAAACCTGACGAGCTAAACGAAACAGCCAATACGACCTCTGCACTCATAAACAAACGAAACCGCTTATACAAGTTCAGACGTGAGCGAGTGATCCCGTCACCTCGACCAACAAAAAAGGACAGCGTTATTGCTGTCCTTTTTTGTTGGTTGGCGAAGGATAGCACGCCCGTTTCGTTTACGAAAAAGGGTGCGCAAGTTTGCATCTTGAATGATGCAAACCTGACGAGCTAAACGAAACAGCAAATACGACCTCTGCACTCATAAACAAACGAAACCGCTCGTACAAGCACGGATTTGAGCGAGTGATTCCGTCACCTCGACCAACAAAAAGGGACAGCGTTATTGCTGTCCCTTTTTGTTGGTCGGCGAAGGGATAGCACGCCCGTTTCGTTTACGAAATCGGGTGCGCTAGTTTGTGCGGAGCGCAAACCTGACGAGCTAAACGAAACAGCCAATACGACCTCTGCACTCATAAACAAACGAAACCGCTCGTACAAGCACGGATTTGGGCGAGTGATAAGAGTGACGTTACGTTTATCGGACCGGTTCGCCGTATATCCTTATAAGCGATTATACCTTTACAAAGAATTTTTTTTGTTTTATAATTATTTCATTAAATTTATTGGCGGGAAATATGTACGACGTTTTTATCTCTTACTCGAGCAAAGACAAAACTTACGCGGACGCTATAGTGCATACTTTGGAAGAATACGGCATCAAATGTTGGATCGCTTACCGTGACGCGACTCCGGGCGAAAAATATTCCGCTTCCATCATCGCGGCTATAAGGGAAACAAAAGTGTTCCTGCTCATATTCTCGAAAAATTCCAAGACCTCGGTTCATGTAAAGAACGAAATAAATTACGCTACCAAAGTCGGCTCCATTATCATACCTTTCCGCGTCGAAGACGTAGTGCCGGACGATTCACTGGAATACTATCTCGGCGCGACTCATTGGCTGGAAGCGCTTACCAAACCCTTGCAAAATCATATTCTACGACTGAAAGACACTATTAAACACGCCCTTTCGCACACCACGGAAGACGTCGCGCCCGTGAAGAACGCTACCGCTACCTCGCGCAGAGGATCTTTACGCAACGTGGAAGCCGAATATCTTTTCGCTAAAGGTATGACGCCGCTGAGTATCGCCGAACGCCTGGTTAAAAACGATCTCGATTTATATGCGGACATCACGGAACTTAACGAAGGCAGTCCCGAACAATGGGCGGATTTCATAGAAAACTGTCCCGATAATTTCTCGTATCTCGTAAACGACAACGACGAGATCGTTGGCGACTGGTCCATAGTCGCGCTCGACGAAGAAACCTACGCGCGCGCCGTAAACGGCGAAACGGTAGAAAGCGAATTCACTTTGGATTCGACGGAATATATTTGTTTCCCCGGAGAATATAACGGCTACCTTCTTAATATGTCGCTCAATATGGAATATAAGACGCTCGAAAACAATCTTAAACTCGTAGACAGTTTTTTCGCGAGATTGGAAAGCTTTGCGAAAAACGGGATATTTTTCAAGCGATTCTGCGTTAACGTCTTCCGACGCGATCAGCAAGCTTTCTATAAAAACTTCGGTTTTACATACAAATGCGACAATCGCGAACTGGGCAAGCTATACGAGATAGAATTGCTGCCATATCCCAAAAGCGCTCTTTTCGAAAAGCGCGACGTACTGAAAAAGTTGTATGAAGATCATAACGGTTAACGGCGCGGAGTTATCGCGGTCTGAACTTGTTGCGGCGGGAGAATTATTGTTCCTTACCGACGAAGAAATATACCCTACTGCATTCGGTACAGCCGAAAATATGGGTAAGGTCTTCCCTTATCTCGCTTCGATAAAGGGCAATATGTTCGAAGGGAAAAATCTTCTTGTCGCAAAAGCAGACGGCGCCATAGCCGGCGTGCTGGTCGGTTGCCGGAACGCGAAATGGGCTCCCGGTACTGTCGAAAAAGCTTTTACCGCTTGCGGTTTGCCCGTGCCGAGCGGCGCGGCAGACGCCGAGAAACACTATTTCTGCTACGAAGCAGAACACGAATCGGGCGATTACGTACTGTGTTTATGTGTTTCTCCGCTTTTCCGCAGACAGGGTATAGGCAAAATTCTTCTGACGAATTATCTGTCGGACAAAACCGAAGCCACTCTAGAATGTCTGAGATCCAATCCCGCCGCTATGGCGTTATACGAAGCCTGCGGTTTCGTCAATATCGCGGAATACGACGGCTACAGCGCGCCCGGTAAGCCGTGCGTCGCCGTCTGTAAAATGCTCTATAAATTACAATAAACCGAATTTATTTTCACAAGTACCGCCGCCGGATCGGCAACCTCGTATTAAGTATGATACATCATATTTCACGTGA
>CALVNM010000027.1 GCA_944349735.1 uncultured Clostridia bacterium
GGAAGCCGCGTCCTCGTATATGTCTCCGTAGCGCCCCATTGCGTCCACGAACATTACCAGCGCGTCGTCGCTGCCGCGATCGGACAGCCACCAGGAAGCATAATACTGTTCGCCTCCGGAAGCCAGTTTGACGTCTATCCCGTCCGCAACGAGGTATTCGGTGGGAGAAACGGTTACCATATAGCCTTTTTCGGCGTAAAGTGCGTATTTGTCTATCTCTTGTATCGACAACAGTCCGACCGCTTCTTCCCCGCCGCACATATATGATCTTTCGTATTCTGTAAAAAGAGAATCGCGGAATTCGCCGTTGAGATAACTCTTGAGATACGACGAGGAATAATCGTTGGCTTTGGCGCCGTTCACGAGAAGCCCCGTTGACGTGGCGAAAGATCCCGTAGGATTGTACACCGCCGCGCCCAGGACGTTTTCTGCGAGCAGCAGTGCCACTCCGTCCGTTATTTCGAGAATACGCCACTTGATCGGAGAATATTCGAAAAAGTATTCTTTGCCCGCCTCTATCACGGTGCCGTCGTGCAGTTTACGCCCCGCGGCGGCGGCGTTGGCTAAACAAGACACGTACTTTTTACCGCCGTACAGATAATACCCTTCTTCGTCCGCAGAGAGCATTCCGCTCTCGCGGAGATTGACAAGCACTCTGTTAAGGTCGGCTCCGGCGGCTTCGTCGGCGGCATGTCCGAAATACACGTATTCCGTTCCGTTCTCGGTAATGCGCGTGTAATACGGCTCGGGCAGAGTGCCGTCTCCGTCGTTTCCGCCGTTGTTCCCGCCGTCGGGGGGAGGCAGTACGACGCCGTTGTCCGCATCTTTGTCTGAGCAGGCGGCAACGAACGCCGTGATCAGAAGTATCACGACGAGCATGGTCGCAACAGCTATACGTTTGCCTCTGTAATTCCCGCTCATAGTATAAGTTTAACACATCCGCCGCATACACTCAAGCGCGCGGGCGGGCGTTTACTGGATATTTACTTATTTATTATCCTATGTAAGTAACGCTTTGCGCAATTCAGCTCTCGGCGAAAGGACATATCGCGCGCAATTCCTCTATCGCTTCTCTGCATGCTTTGGGTGCAAAAGGAGATACGGGCGCGTCGCGGTCCGTTACCTTACGGAAATAAGCCGTCTTGCGGGAGTTACTCATCTGGAAGCCCGAAACAAGATCCGTTACCGCCTCTCTGTAGTCGCCGTTGACCTTAAATACGCAATTCTCCACGGTTACGGTCACCTCGGATCCGTCGGCGACTATCTCCACTTCGGCGGGATCGAGATCGGTCTTTACTCCGTTTACGCTGACTTTACCGGACATAACGTCGCGGAATGCAAGGTACATTTTTCTTCCTTTCGGTATGACGCTCGCGTCTCCCGCGGCTTTGACGGTAAAAGTCAGTTTGTTGCCGCTCCTTACGAGCTTCATGCGGGACAGTGCGTACGCGCCTTGTTCGAACGCGTTGCTCTCGCCGTCGTCCTCATACAGATCGAACGCGCCGTCTCCCGCATATATCCATACGTCGAGAGGTCTGTCGGGAGAAATGTCGTTAGTGAAACATTCGCGGTACAGAGGGATGATCGAGCCTGCGCGCGCAAAAACCGGAGTATCTTTAAGATCGCGGTATATCGCGTACTTGCCGGGAGCGTATATCCTGCCGGTAAATATGTCTGTATATTTTTCGCCCTCGGGTACCCATAGATCCGCTCTCGCAAGACCCGCCACGGGATCGGTGCGCTCCGTGACGGGCACCGCCACCAGTTCAGTGCCGAAAGCGTATTGATTGCGCGCTTTATAAGCCTCGTCCTCGTCGTACGAGTAATACATCGGCTCGCAGAGCGCGCGCCCTTCGGTGTGCGTAAGATAGTTTATAGAATAGATATAAGGTATGAGACGGTGACGGAAACGCAGATAATCGACTGCGATCGCCTCGACAGATTTACGGCATTTCCAAGGCTCTTTACCCATAAATTCGTTGGAAGTGGAATGCAATCTGTTGACGGGGCTGAAAACGCCGAACTGCAGCCAGCGGAGATACAGTTCGTCATCCTTGTATCCGCGCTGATGTCCGCCTATGTCGTGGCTCCACCAGGTATATCCCGCGTTGGTCGCCGTAGCGGTCATGTACGGCTGGAAGCGTAGGCTTCTCCAATTGATCATAGTGTCTCCGCTGAAGCCTAATGGGTATCTATGGCTACCGATTCCCGCATATCTTGAGAGTATAAGCGGACGTTTGCCGCTATCTTTCTGGTCGAGCATATGGTAGTGGTTCAAGCCCCATAAAGGGTCGAGTCCCGGGACGTCGGAATTTTTACCCTGCTGCCAGTCTATCCACCAGAACCGTACTCCCTCGTCCTCGTACGGGCGATGCACGACGTCGAAATAAGCTTCGAGGAATTTTTCGTTGCCGAGTCTGAACGGCTCCGCTTCCTTCTTAGACGGATCCCTGCCCGTGACCGCGCATACGGCTTCGTAGCAATCCTCGAAAAATCTTATGCCCTGAGCGGGGTGGATGTTCAGAGTGACTTTGAAATTTCTGTCGTTGAGCCACCTGAGAAGTTCGCGGTAATCGGGGAACAGGTCGGTATTCCAGCTGTAACCCGTCCAGCCCGGCATATGGCGGTATACGAGTTTGTCTCTGAGATTGTCGGTGGGTATCGCTTTCGCCGCCGCGCCGAACTTTTCCATGACTTTTACCCAATGCCAGTCCATATCGATGGTTGCTACCGTCACCGGTATTTTCTCGTCTATGAAGCGCTGCATGAGCGCGCGGTATTCTTCCTGCGTATAAGCTTTATATCGGCTCCACCAGTTGCCGAAGGCAAATTTCGGTATCAGCGGAGTCGCTCCGGACAGTTTATAGAAATCGCGTATACACTCGCGGTAACGGTTGCCGTACGCGAAATAATATTTGTCCGTACACTTTTCTCGCGCCAGGATATATTCCCCTTTAAGGATGAGAGAGCGCGAATCGTCGAGGACAGCCACGCCGTTTTTGGACACGAGTCCCTGTTCGAGCGGGACCGCGCCCGAGCACATATCGAGCGTACGGCGCGTGCCGCGAAGATTGCCTTTTGCGAAATTCTTTACTCTGACTCCGTTCTCGCATTCGACGTAAGCTACTTTACCGCTTTTTACGTTAACGGCAAACCGCACCTTCGAAGTATCCACGACGGCGTACGCGCCGTTATCGGTCACTTTGAAAGGCGGTCTCATAAAGTCGCGGTACCATATGCGCTGAGTGGCTTCGTCGGTGAAAGACCCGGTCTCCACTCTGATAAGATACGGGGTGAGCACGCTGACGCGTACGTTGCCGAAAACTACGGTCTGCTCTGGAGCCGTCCGGGAAGCGGCGGAAACATTGAATCTTTGCATATCCTTCTCCTTAAAGCGTGTGGCGGCGTTTGCCGCGTCGTATATAATTATAAATCATTCAGGAACAATTTTCCATAGGTAATTCGATTTTAGCGCGCGGCGTCTTCTACACCTATATCCGACGGAGCGTCCGATCCGATCGAGCGCATCGACTTACGGAAACGGAAGAAAAATAGTATCGCCGTAAACGTCACGGCTATCGCATCGGCGACCGGCTCCGCGGCAAATACCGCGGCAGCCCGATCCTCAACGAATATCGCGGGCATTATGTATATGAGCGGCAGGAGAAGAACGAATTTCCTCACCACCGCCACGAGTATCGAAGCTTTGGCGTTGCCGATAGCCACGAAAGTCATCTGACACGCCATCTGCACTCCCATAAGGAACATCGCCGCCATATAGATACGGAGTACGCGCGCGGTGTAATCGATGAGTTGTTCTCCGGAAGTGAACATAGCGGCAAAAGCTCCCGGCAAAGCCATGGCAAATACGTACAATACCGAGGCGTATCCCGCGCTTACGACAAGAAGCCGTCTGAATGCGGCTTTGACGCGCGCGGCGTCCTTCGCGCCGAAGTTATAGCTTACTATCGGTTGCGCGCCCTGTCCCAATCCCTGCAAAGGCAGCAACGCGAACTGCATCACGCTGCTCGCCACGGTCATCGCGCCCACCGCTATGTCGCCGCCGTACTTCTGGAGCGAAGAGTTGAAGCACACCAGAATAACTGATTCGCTCGCCTGCATCACGAACGTGGAAAGCCCGAGAGCGAGCGCCGGGAAAATTATCCCGGGGCTTATGCGCATATATTTCAAACATATCCTCAAATTGGTTTTCTTGCCGAAAAGGAAGGACAGGACCCATGCGCACGACGCCGCCTGAGAAATGACCGTAGCGAGCGCGGCTCCCTTGACGCCCATATCGAAAGCGAATATAAATACGGGGTCGAGCGCGATATTGAGAACGGCTCCCATGAGTACTGACAGCATGCCCGTGGTGGCGAATCCCTGTGCCGTGATGAAGGCGTTCATGCCCAAAGTAAGCTGTACGAATATCGTGCCTACGGCGTAGATATTCATGTAGTCCGCGGCATAGCCTATGGTATTATCGCTAGCGCCGAAAGCGCGCAGAAATTCTCTGTTCCATATCAGCAACGTCGCGGTGAGCAAGACGGAGACGAATATCTGCGTCACGAAACAGTTTCCGAGCGTTTTTTCGGCGGAAACGTTGTCCCCCGCGCCCATGAAAATGGAAGCGCGCGGAGCGCCGCCGTTACTGACGAGAGCGGCGAAAGCGGAAACTATCATTATGAGCGGCAGGCATACTCCGAGTCCCGTGAGCGCGAGATCGCCCGTTTCCGGTATATGCCCGATATATATGCGGTCCACGATATTGTAGAGCATATTGATGATCTGCGCCACCACCGTGGGAAGCGCGAGTCTGAAAAGAAGTTTGCCTATCGGTTCCGTTCTTAAAAAATCTTTGTCTGCATCCGCTCTTAAGGTATGTGTCATATAATTACCGTATCGCCCGCGGCGAGATAAGTGAGCCGAGAGCCTAAGATTTCCTTCATTATCCCGTATGCGCGGATACCCGTACAATGTCCTGTATAGAATTCCGCGCCGCTTGCGGAAAGCGCTTCCGCAATCGCCAAGACGCTTTCGCGCCCGTCCTTTTTCTCCTCTTCTCCTTTGAGATGGAAGCCGCCGATCATTACGTCGGGTCTGAATTTATATACGATGTTCAGGATACCTTTATGCGAACATCCGCTGACCAGAATGCGCTTTCCGCCCTCGCGTATCAGAAGATACCTCTCATGCGCGAAGTCGTCCCGGACAAGCCCCGCGGCAGTCAGAGTGCATAGCCCTTCGCCGCTATCGGGATACGGCATATCGTCCCGTCCTAAAGAAACGATCTCCGCGTTACCGTTCAGACAGACTGTCTCGTCCACGTAGACGAAGCGGTCGCGGAATTCTTTTGCCAGTCCCGCTTCCAATCCCGCATACTTAGTACCGCCGCGGGAATATCTCTTGCCGAATATCTCTCGCGCCGCATATACCTTCGCATGCGCATTGCAGGCGAAAAAATCCCTGAGGCCGCCGCCGTGATCGTAGTGGTCGTGAGAGAGTACCGCTACGTCCGCCCCGCGCACGTCCACTCCCGCCCGCGCGGCGTTCCTCGTAAATACGCCGCTCGCGCCGAAGTCGAACATTATTTCAGCACAGTCCGTTTCGATATAAAGCGACAGTCCGTGTTCCGCTTCGTATCCTTCAGTCGCCACGTCGTCCGTAAGCGCGGTTATCCTCATTCTTCTTCTCCTTCGCTCACGTCTCCGCTTCGGCAAAGCCGATATGCTCCCTTCCGCTCAGCATATATGCTTTGTCCCTCGCGTTGAAATAAAGCCGCAATCCCTTCGCGGTCTTCACGAGATGCGACGCGTACACGAACTGCGCCATCCAGTCGCTTCCGTAGCATACGCACGGCTCGATCAACGTCTTGACGAATTCGAATTTCACTCCGTCGGCAGAATACAATAGCTGTATAGCGGACTTGCTCATGTCGCCTTCGCGGTAAATGCCGTTCTCCAATCCCGCGTAACCGTCCTCCAGTTTATAGACTTTGAGGCAGCCGCAGCAGAGATCGAAAAACCTGCTCCGTACGTCGGGATATATTATCGGAGCGGGATACTTGACGTAGCCTTTAAGCGGCTCCGCGCTTTCCGCAAGGCATATATACGTAGGCTCCGAGAAGCCGCAGTCCGCGATATAAGTCAGTCCCGCCGAATAGTACAGCCTGTATTTGCCTCCTTCTTCGAGAAGAAAAGGGTTGGACAGCGAATGTCCGTTCTTTTCCGTCCGCTCGTACGCTCTGTCCGCGGTCAATATCGGGACAGGCTCCGAGAAACTTTTGAGATCGGCGCTCGTCACCGCGTAAATGTCCGACTCCCATTTGCCGCCGACAAGCCCTTTCGCTCGCGCGAAAAGAGGTTGGAGCCTCTCGTAAAATATATAATATAAGTCTCCGATCTTCTTCGCGTCCGCGCGCATCGCACGCGGTATAACGCGTCTTCCTTTATCGAAAACGACGCCGTCGTCGGACACGAATACGCTTATGCCTTTCAGAGAATGCGCGAAAAGATACCACTTCCCGTCCGGCGACTCGTCGGGAGTTATCACAGAAGGATCCGCTATCACGGGATCGTAAAATTTGCTCCTTATCACGGGATTCCCGTCGTATAGCCGAAAGCGCGCTTCGGCAAGTTCCCCGAAAGTAATGTCGAGCATATTCATTATTCCTCTTCTCTCTCTACGGACTCTCCGGTAAGATCCGACGCAGCCGCCTCCGATTCCTCTTTGAGGACATGGGGAGTCATCTCTTCGGGCTTCGCCTTGTTGAGGAGTACCACCGGTATCACCGCAAAAAGCACTATCACCGCCGCTATAAGGAACATATACGGAGTGTAGTTGTAGATGGGGTTGCCGTTCATGTCGTAAGAGCCTGAAGGTTCGCTGAATTGCTGTATGATAGCCGTCAATGCGGGTCCTATTACCATGGGTATGAGTACCCAAAACACCATTCTTATACCTTGGAACATGCCTGCCTTGTCGGGCGGCGTGAGGTCTCTCACGGTAGCGGTTAGATTGGCGGTTATGCAGAGGTTGGCGCCCATGAGTATAAAGCCCGCCACGCACACCGCGGCTATGGGCGTCTGCCCTTCGAAACATACGGGGCTGGCGAGCAGCATGCCTATCGCGCCCACGAAGTACACGCCGAGCAGAGGAAGATTGAGCTTCCTCCTGTCTTTCATCTTAGCCATGAAAATACCGAATACGACCGAAGCTATCGCCGAAGTAACGATGATCACCGCTACCGGTATTATGTAGCTTCCGTTGGGATAGCCGAGCGTCCTTTCGGCATACATGATGAGGTATGTCATGAAGCTGTTGTTGGCTATCCCCACGATGCACATTGCGGTATAGGCGAGATAGAGATTTTTATTAGCTTTTATAACGCTCTTGCGGAAACCGTAAATTATGTCTCTGTAATCGGAGCGGGGATTGGGCGCGAGATCTTTGTTGTCTCTTATCGTGAAAATACCTATCACTCCCACGACCAGGACTATCGCGCCGAGCAGAACGTAAAATAACGTCCAGTTGCCGGTGGCTATCTTGGTCCCGCCTTCGACCCAGCCCGTTACTTCTGTGCCGTCTGGCGCGAGGTAGGTATCCTGCGTGAGGAAATCCAACCCGCCGAATACCGCAGCCATCGCTAGTATCGGCATCACGGCTATCACGCCTTCGACTATTCCGCGGTAAGGTCCTGCGGTGTTATCAGTGACCCAGGCATTGAACGCGGCGTCGTTGGCGGTCGAACCGACGTAGGACATCACGCAGTCCATTATTACCACGACCATAATGGCGACTATCGTGGCAGTCTCTACGTTCTTTATCCCCATCGCGGTGAAATTATCCACCGTGATAAGCGCGAACGACATTATAATTAGTCCCCACAGGATATAGCCGTAACTTATGAAATGTCTGCGGTTACCCTTTCTGTCCGACCATATTCCGCCTATGAGAGTCGCCGCGGTGGCGGTTATCGCGCTCGCCGCCACCATCACCGAAATGGCTACGGAGCTGAAACGGTTGTCGGTAAGCGGCATCGTTCTGTCGATGAATACGTTGAAATACATATTTTCGACGATCCACGCCACCTGTCCGAAAAATCCGAAGATGATGAGTGAAGTCCAAAGTTTCGCGCCTAATCCGGCGCCCGTTTTTTTCGATCCTGACATATCGCACCGCCTTTTGATAAAAGTATAAATCCACGCGCGGGCGATGTCAATACCGCCCTGTACTGAGACACGGAAAAGCGGAGCGGTCATCCCGCTCCGCCGAAAAAAGCAAAGGCAACTTCCCTTCCGTAAAACGCCGCTTTCCGCCCGTCTTATACGGGCTTCGAGACGGCGGGTATTGCTGCTTACGCGCTTAGAAATTCTTCTGCGCCTTTCGCCCTGCTCTCCTTATCCGTCATTCGTCTTCATCGTCGTCTCCTTCAGGGTCTTCGTCTTGTTCTTCGTTTTGCGGGTTTCCCTCTTCGGCTGCTTTAAGCAGCGCGTTCAACGATCTGTCAGCGCGCTCTTTTGCCGTAAGGTCGTCGGTATCGTACGTTTCGAGTTCTCCTCCCGTAAACACATGCGGCTCTCCGTCCGCTCCCTTTTTATCCCGCATTTCTTCCCGGAATTTCAGTACGTATTCCCTGAACGCGGCTTCGATCTCATCGATCGCCGCATTCCCTTCGCTCAACGCATCCGGATCCCGATCGTCGTCGCGCGAGGCGTACGCTCCGTCCGGCTTCGCGCCCTCCGCACTCGGCGTTTCCGTTTCGTCGCGGAATAAATTCGTTTGCGCGCGCTCCGTTATCCTCGCAAGTCCTGCGCGCGTAAGGATCTTCAAAACCTCGTTCTCCTCGTCCCGCGTAAGATATGACACCGCCTTACCGTTCTTTGCGCCCACGATACCGTATTCCTCCAACAACGACACGGAAGCGCCGACCCTGCCGTCCGACATCCGCATCGACATCGTCGCGGGCGCCAGCTCGTTAATGCCGTATATCAGCGACAGTTCCTCCCGCGCGTCTCTGCCTATCTCATCCATAAGCGACGCCATGCGCGAAGCCGCGTCAAGCGCGACGCATTTACCGGTTCTCGTACGACGCACTTTGTAATCGCCGCTTCTCATCGGCTGAAGCACATTTTCCGCCAGCATGCGCTTTATGCAAATTTCCGAAGCGCCGTACGTCATGCCCAGGCGACACTGTAATTCCGAAGCGGAAACTTTGTCGCGCTCCGAACAATAATGCAACGCTTCCGCGTAAACCGCGTTACCGAATCCCGTCATAGTCACGATCGCCTCCCGCCTTTATTTGCGTAAACGCCCGTCCTGCAATATATGTACTTCTTGTCGTACGGATACGCCTTGGTCTCGTAATCGAGAATGTCGGCTTCTTCGCAATCGAATTCCGGGCAAAGATAACTCCGCTCGATTTTCGACCACAGTACGGCTTCGGCGCCCGCCCTGGTGACGATACACTCCCCGGGTTTCAGAGATCCGAGCCGACTCACAGGCACTAACGGGACGGTCTCCTTCTCGTACCGCTCCATTCTGACGCCGCTGCCGTTCAGCGCGCTTATCGGAGAGATTACCGTCTTGCGTCCGCATTCTTCCGAAAATCTGCGTTTGGTGGCGGCGTTGTTACTGCCTATGAATATCTTCATGTTCATATTATCCGCGATGATGTCCGAAACGGCTTCTCCGTACACGCGCGCCATCTGCGCATAAGATTGCAACACGAGCACAAACCAGATGTTTCGGCTACCGCAAGCTGATATGGTGGTCTCGAAATCGACGATTTGCGGCAAGTTGCCGAATTCATCCAGTATGAAGTAAAATGGTCGTGCGAGCCTTAAATTAACGGCGGCGTTCGCAGTCTCTATGAGTATGTTGTAAGCGCAGGTGACGAACATCTGTATAAGCTGATACGAGGTCTTGGCTTCGTCTCTGTATATGATGAAAATGGCTACCGGCTCGTCGCCGCTGAGCAATTCCCTGAGATCGAACGTATTGCAACACGTGATTGCCTGAGCCGCGCCGGAACGCAGGAAAGCGAGCTTGGCAGTAAACGACGACAGTACGCATTGGCGCGTCGAAGGCGCGTTGTTGAGAAAAGCCTCTTTTGCCGTTATGTACGCTATGCTGTCGCGCGGACGGCTGCTGAAATAGCCGTTGTCGCAGTTCGTTTCGCGCGCGCTCGATCCTATACCGAATTCCGATACGGCCGACAGTATCGTACGGAAGGAAAAGGTATCCTCGGTGATCGGCTCCGCGTTATATACGGACGGCTCCGAATCCTCCAGCATGCCCCATATGAAAGCTATGAAAAGCTGTCTCGCGCTGTCCTCCCAGTAAGGTTCGCGTAATGCGACCGTAGGAGCCACGGTAAGCGCGAGCGTGTCTATATCCTGACTCAGATCGCCTAACATCTCCCGCTGTCTGCGATCGGCTTCGGCTGCCGCCGACTCTCTGTCCTTAAACTTTTTTCCGTCGAAGCTATAGACGTACTCGCCGTCGCGCTCTTCTACCGATATGCGCGAAAAGCACTCCTTTGCCTCACGGTATTTACGGAATATCGGAGTGAGAGGATTCCAGAATTCGGAATGTTTGTAATCGCGGAAATTGATTACCTCGACCTTATAACCCTGCTCCCGCAACATATTTCCGCATTTTGCGTACAATTCGCCTTTCGGATCCGTAAGAAGCATGCTGTCTTTGCGTTTCTGGTGCGCTTTATGGAAAACGGTGGGCAGTATGTACCCCGTCGTCTTGCCCGATCGGGTAGCGCCGAGGACCAATACGTGCGTGTCTTCGGTAAAAGTCACGTACAATTTACCGTCTATACGCCTGGATATGAGCGGCAAGCCGCCGGAAGAGCTTTCCCCGAGTTCGTCGTAAGAGTACGTATTCTCGGCGTCCTTTCCGCAATCGTCGTAATAGACGAGTTTTTCGTTCTCGTAATCGCTCATGAGATCGCTGTAATTCACGATATTATTCACGGTGATCCTCCTTCCCTTTTATTTTGAACCCGAAGCGGTATCCTTCGTAATTGCGCGCACAATCGCGGACTTCCTCCGCGCAGACGGCGGATGTGTCGCAGCGGGCGACTCTTCCTATACACAGATTTTCCACCACGCATCTGCAATACTCCGTTCCGAGGTCGCATAACGCGGCGAGAGCTTTGCGCGCACCGTCGTCGAATTCCGCTTCCGCTCCGTATGCGGCGCAACACTCCTCTATATAGTCGTCGACGACCTCTTCCCTCTCCTCTTTGTACAAAGCGGCTATATCGGTACGACGGAACATAGCCTCTATGCGAGGATCCGCGCTACCCCCGGCAATTCCTACGAATACGCATCCGCCGAGATCGACCGTAACGTGCAAGTCGCTTATGCGGTAAGCCGAACGCGAAGCCTTGTCGAGCAATTTCTGCATATCGGGTATGCAACTTTCGGGAAGCATGTCTATATCCTTTATCACGAATACCGCCGACGCCGCCTTTGCGGACGACAGCGCCGAGATCACGAAATTAGCCTGCGTAGGCTGCGCTTCGCGCACGGTAATGTCTTTTGCATTCACGACGAATACCGCCGGGTAAAAGCTCTTTTCTATGGCTTTTACGTACTTATCGGCGATATACGCGTCTTTTACGCGCAGAAGCAGCGGCTTGCTTCTGGGAGAAACGAGCTGGGCACGCAATACCGCCTCGGTCTCAGCGGCTTCGCCTGCTCTCAGATCGACGAAAAACTTCCTCAGCTCTCCCGTAGACCGCACCTTGTCTTTTGAACTTAAAGGAAGATTGTTTATCGCCGCGATATACTCGCGCGAATCTCCGAAAACCGCCATGCTTTTATCACGCGACGATACGAATCCGGAATATACTATTCTTGCGATCGCGGGGTCGAATTTATTTCTGCCGTCGGACGATCTCGTGAGATATTTTTCGATAAGCTCGACGTTTTCACGGTATTCCCCGTCAGGCTGCCCGTAACGAGCGAATACCGGAGCGTATTTTTCCCCCGGCGCGCCGAAACACAATAACGTATTCAACATGCCGAGATATTTCGGCGCGTCGGCATTATCATACTTCATCAACATGAGCATCCCGAAAACGTCGTTCCACCGCGCGCATTTACGAGCGGCTTCCAGCCCTTTTGTCTCGTCGCGCCCGACGGCTATGCCGCAGAGCAGCATGACCGCAGCCGTCCCGAGCGGGAATATTTCGTTATGCCTCAATGCATAAGACAGATAGGTCAGCAATCTTTCTCTGTTCGCCACGGCGCCGTAAAGTTCGCGTTCATCTTTCAGCTTCGTCAGCGCCCTGCCTTTATGTCCGAGTACGGTAAGAGTAGCTTCGTCCCACGGCTCGCGCCCGAGGAACTTGCGGTAATAGTCCAGTACGCGCATGGATTGCTCGTAAGACTCCTTATCGCGTATCTCTTCGATAGCGCCCGACAAGGCGAGTCCGTAAAGTATTTCTCGCCTGTCCGCATCCAGGCAGCATATGTCGCCTATTTCGTCGAATACTCTTCTCCTGTCCTCTACAAGCCTTCCGGCGAGATGATCGACGGCAAAAAACATCTCGAGCGCGATACCTTCAAGCGTCGTATGATTCATTTTTCGCCCTCCATGCCTTCGGTATCGTGGATATGACCTCGTCTATCAGCCCGTATTCGAGAGCTTCGTCCGCATACATGACGTAATCGCGGTCGGTATCCTCGGCGATGCGCCGAATACTTTTACCGGTATTGTACGCCAGCACCGAATTCAGCCTGTCGCGCGTGCGCTCGATATGCTTCGCGGCGATTATGATGTCCGCCGCCTGCCCTTCCGCGCCGCCTAACGGCTGATGTATGAGAATTTCGGTATTGGGCAAAGCCGAGCGCCTGCCCCTGGTTCCCGACGAAAGAAGCAACGCCGCCATGGAAGCCGCGCAACCTATGCCCACGGTCTCCACGTCCACGTTCACGTAATTGATGGCGTCGTATATTGCCATGCCTGCGTTGACCTCTCCGCCGGGAGAGTTGATGAACAACTGTATAGGTCTGAAAGGATATTTCTTCTCGAGATACAATAACTGGCATACCACACGCTGAGCCAGCTCCCCGTTGATAACGCCGTGCAACAGCACGATACCCTCCTCGAGAAGAGTATCCGCCGAAAAATTGGAAATGTTTCCGTATTTTTCCATCAGGTTTTCCTCCTTAAACGACGTAAAGTTTCGCATCGAGCGAACGCGGACGCACGAAAACAAAGCCTCGTCGCGCGTTGCGCCGAATAACGATCCCGAACGGCTGCTTTTAAATCCCGGCACGCTTGCGCGAGCATCCTGCAGGGACGGAATTAAAGATCAAGGGTGCTTCTACGTTACCGCTCCGCCTATAAGCGAGCATCCCGCGGCAACGAAATAAATTTGTTGATAACGTCCGGCTTCGCGCCTCGAACCGGACAACAGAAAACTACAGATAAACGATTCCCGACCGTGATTTTGATACTACCTCCCGGAAGAACGCGTCTTCCCTCCTTATCCTTATCATAACGCCGCTGCGTCTTACCGATCACCTGCGGTATGCAACACCGACGGCAGGATCTTGTGCGCGGCGCCGTTACAACTTACGGGCAGAACGCCCCAAACCAACCCGAATCGACGTCATACAAAGCTCGCTCCGATCGTTACCGTCTTGCTTCATACCGAAAATATTATATTACTCAAAAGTCCGTCAAACAAGAGATTTCGCAATAATCTTTTGTTATCTTTTAACACCGATTCACACTTTATAACTTAATACTAAACAAATGTGTTTTTAAGGTTACCGTGATTGCATAAATATTATACGCGTGTTATTATAAATATGAAAATACGATCGGGAGACGATTTCAATGGCTAAAACAAGACAAAAATCACGCGGACTCGGAACTTCGCAGAACGAAGAAACTCTGTTTTTCAGAAACATCAAGTACTTCCACTTTCAAAGCGGATTGGATAAAGGTGAATTTTTGAAGAGGTCGGGCATAAATTCCGTCAATATGTGGCAACGCTACGCCAAAGGCGCTCTGCCGCGCGGAAGCACTCTGCGCAACTTCACGTCCGCCCTCAACTCGGTCATAGCCGAGATACCCGCTCTGCACATGATGCTGCCCGACGGCATTACCGATTCCGCCCTGCTCATGGAAGTGGATCTTGCGGAGCATCTGCGCGAAGGTAAGCCCGTCGTTTTTTCGCCGAGAGAGCTTTCTTTCACTCCAGCGGCGTGTGCGGCGAAATTCCTCGGCACTTACATAGTATATTATCCCAGCCCGAAGGAGCCTTCCGACAACGAGCCGCTTCTCTCTTACGGAGTTATATGTATTACCGAAGACGGCAAATCCGACAGAAGGCTTATGTGCCGCGGCTTCTTCAATATAAGCGATTACCCGAGAGCCGAGGAACAGTTCGTCAAACTTTCGACATGTGACGCGGGCAAGCTCGACGCTACTATCGCCCATATGAAAAGCGGCGCCCTCGCCGAGAGATATTACGAAGGCGAACTTATACTCGGCGAAAACTTCTTCTGGATAACGATGAAAGCGGTAACGCACGCCGAATTTCTCTCCGCTTCGTTCGATATGGACATCAAGATGCTGTACAGGGATCCCGAAAAAATTTTCGCGGGGACGCGAGGCATCGCGCTTTCCCGGGTAGCGGGCGCGGGAGATTCCCGTTCCGCGGCTTTTCCGCTTATCATCAGCAAACACGCCTTGAACGAAAACGAAAACATCGCGCAGGTCAACTATTATCTCAACCTCTCCTATAACCGTCCCGACGAAAAGGTTGCCGAAGCCGTAACGGAAAACATACTTAAAACGCTCGAAACGCTCGATTCGGTCCCGGACAGCCACAATCTCAAAAGGCTGTATCTCAACGACGTCATCAAGAGGACCTGCCTCGACAGCACGCGTTTCGTCGCAGCGCGATCGGCGTCGCTGGATAAGACTACGACAGCCAATTGCTACGAAAATTTGCTTAAACGTAAATAAGGAGCTTCGTCATGGTGGAATTATACAGATTCCGGGAGATAGAAAATACAGGATCGCTTCGCAAAAAGCTCACTCAGAAACTGTGCTCTCTGTACGGCAGGAAGTCGGAGATTGTGCTGAACGCGGTTAATACGGCGATAAGCTATGTACTGGAAGCGCTACGCCGTAAAGGCAGTCAAGAGAAAATGCGCGTGAACAACGAGGGTCAGCCGCTGAGACTATGCGGAGAGCCGTATATCAACCACGCGTTACGGGTGGCGTTGATAATGTGCGGAACCGAGCTGAACGTTCCTCACCAGGTGATCCTTGCGGCGATACTGCACGACGTGGGAGACGACCCGTTTTTCGCAGACTCGGATCCGAGTCTCGTTTTCGGCGACAGCGTCGCGTCCGTATTGAGAAGCGTCAAAGCGATCTCGGATAGCGAGCGCATGTATCTTGCGTCGTCCGCCGACGACGCCGTCAAAAATAAGATATTTGCGCACAAGCCCCTGTTTCAGCCGTGGGCTATGCTTATTAAATTCGCATCCAGATACGACAATCTGCTGACTGCGGGAGCGCTCGGCGACGAGGCCAGGTACGCGTTGATCCGCAATACCGAAAAGTTTATTCTGCCGCTCATTCGTAATGCCGGAGCCGGACTTTTCGAGGAAGTTATCGAAGAGGAATTGTTCCGTATAGGACAGAAGCTTCGTAAACAACGCGGCTATCCCGACCTTTACGAGGACCTCAAGAAAAAAACCGCGGCTCTCAACGCTCTCTCCACGGTCAGGCAAACGGTTAATCTCCTGGAAAGCGCTCTCGTTTACGACGAATTCAACGAGAAATATTCCGCAGACGCAAGCGATTTTCTGTCGTTCGAGCTTATGCCGCTCAATATGTACGAAGTATACGAGCGGATGCGCGCCGACGAGATAACGGACGTCAGACATCTGATGCCTTCGTCCTATATCAACCGCATTCTCGTATCGTCGCGCGTTCAGGGAAGCATCGCCGCCGTAGACTTTTTCAAAGCGCTGTCGTCCAACCCTGCGCTGAGAGACCTCGGCATTACGAAAATTGACGGTAACGTCATCCTCTTTAGCGATAAATATCTCATTAAATACGAAGCCGTTTTCCTTCGCAAAGACGAATCAGACGCCTATCTGTTCGGTCAGACCACTTACGACAAAGAGGTTTTCGGCAAGGAAGCCGTCACAGTATATTCTCACGACGGCATACCGGTGTCGCTTCCGCCGCGATCCACCGTTATAGATTATGCCTTCCACGCGGACGGCGTCAACGCTCTGAGACTCAAAGCCGCCTTTATCGACGATAAACCCGTTGCCGTCGTCAGATCGCTCGCCCCCAACAACAGAATAAGGGCGGTCTATGACGACTATCCTTGTGCAAAAGTCGGCTGGCTGTTCAATTGCGTGACGGATCTGGCAAAAAAGGAGCTTATAGACTATTTCGATACCGTGACGGAGCGGTTACGCGCGCGAATGGAAGAATTGAAAGGACAAAATTCCGCATCCGGCGAAAACAAAGGCATCGATTACGAGGAACTAAAGCATATACTGACAGACTACGATCCGTGATAAACGAACCTTAACGTCTGCGGCTATCTATGAAAGCGGAATTGTTTCGCATAAGCGCGTCGAACGTAACCGGCTTATAGCCGTTAACGTCGGCGCCGGCGTTGAATGCGTTCTCCATAGAGTACAGAACGTCCTTATACGGAAATTCCTCTCTCGCGTGAACGTGTCCGTATATGTGATATTTCCCTTCGAACATCAGCATCGGATAATGGCATAACGTCGCGGTTCCTTTGCCGCAATTGACCGTGAGTATCTCTTTTACGTCCTCGAAATACTTTCCCAAATCGACCCTACCCGTCCAATCCTTGTCGTGATTGCCCGGAATTAAATATTTTTTACCTTTCAACCGGCGCAAAATTTCTTCCGGGTCGGTCTCGCTTCTGTAAAAAAGATCGCCGACTATATATACCGTGTCACGCGCGCCTACCGCCGAATTCCAGTTAGCGACAAGCGCCTCGTTCATTTCCGATATGTTATCGAAGGGCCGCTTGCACAACTCCAATATATTAACGTGTCCAAAATGCAGATCGCTTATGTAAAAGTCCATATTTTTCCTCCTTAGGAGCGTTGCGCGAACGCGTTTTCCTAGTTTCTCTATAATAAAAGACCGTCTTGCGACGGTCTTTTGTTCGTTACGATTGGTGTCAGAACTTAAGATCGTCCGTGTTTTCTTCGTTCGGAGTCGCTTCTTCCTTGAATATTTCCTCGTTCACTTCGGATACGTCGCTCGGCAGAGAGCCGTCCACGGCGGCTTCGGAAGCGGGTACGGCAGCCGCTCCTTCGAGGTCGAACAGACCTTCTTCACGGCTACGCTCCTTGAGCTGCTCCACTATCTTCGCGTGCTCTTTCTTGCTGAGCGGATAGAAGATCATCGCTATCGCCATGAGAGCGGCGGAAACGGCGGATATCCACAGCGCGAGATCGAAATAATCGGTCGCTACCTTCATCAGTTCGTCCGAAACCGTCTGTACGTCGAAATAGTTGTTAGGCTGATATCCCATTCCCTGCTTGACGTACGCTATCACGACGTAACCCACGTTGGTGAACACAAGCACCAGCGTATACGCGAACATCTGTATGAAGCCTTCGAGCCGCTTGCCCGTCTTGAGCTGCTGATAGTCGGAAATTTCCGAAAGCATGAGCGGCTGCAAGCTCGCTATCGCGTTGAACAACGCTATAAATCTGAACAGAGTGAGCAGTACCGCGCTCGTGGTGCCCTGCGCGATATTCTCAACGCCTATGATACCGAGTATCGCATAGCCTACCGCGTTCATCGACATCCAGAAAATAAGTATAGTCTTATTGTTGAACTTGCGCGTCATGAACGGCAGAAGTATCATATTCGGCGTGACCGCAAATCCGGTGATAAGGGTAAGCGAACCGAATATTATCTGACCGGTGGGGATATCGGTGGCGTAACGGAGTTTGCCGAGTATCGCGGCGTCAACTTCGATGGTGGTACGCACGCAACCGAGTATGAGTGCGAGGGTGAAGATAAGCAACGGCTTGTTCTTCATTATCATGCCGAGACCTTCGAAAAGACCTACTTTTTCTTTGTTTTCATTGGTGACTATGATCCTTTCACGTACTTTGAAGAGAAGGAGTACGAACACGAGACCTACCACCGAGTAAATGAATCCTATGTAACGGAACGCCATATATTCCATACCGAGATCGTTGAAGTAACCTCTCAGTGCGTTACCGATAACGTTCATTATCGTGGGAGAGAAGCCGATGACGAGTCCTATCGGCGACCAGATATCCGTTCTCTCCTGTTGGTTGGGCGTTATTACGCCGGGCATCATGTAGAAGGTGTTCTGGAAAAGGTTCCAGAGAATGAGCGTCGGGGTGCAGATGCAATATGCGTATATAATTTTCGGAGTGGCGTTGAATCCGAGTTCGCGGATATTGTCGGGCGACCAGGTGGCGGCTATGGCGAACGCCGCGAATACGGGAGCCATCAGTATAATAAACGGTTTATACTTGCCCCATTTGGTCTGCGTGTTCTGCAGAAGTTTGCCGAACAAAGGCTGGATAATAAGTCCGAGTAAACTTGCCACGAGGCAGATATACGGTCCGTGAATGACGTCGATACCGAAAAGTTCGGAGATCTGCGTCGCGGTGATAAGTCCGGAAACGACCGT
>CALVNM010000028.1 GCA_944349735.1 uncultured Clostridia bacterium
GGCGGACTTACACTCCACTTCGGCACCGACGAAGACGGTAACGCGATAATCACCATCTCTTCGATAGCTACCGCGCTCATCCTCGGCGTGCTCGTCAACCTCTTCGTGAAGGCTCCCGCGATCCCCGAGAAAGGCGACAGCCTGCCTTCCGCTCACGTAGAAGCGTCCAAGACCGTGTCCGAGAACGCGCAAGAAACCGTTCCCGAAGAAGAAGCTGCCGCAGAAGCCGTCGCTGAAGCCGAAGCCAAAGAATAATATAATAAATCATGTCCCCCGCGTATCCCGCGGGGGACTCTCGTTAAGGAGACATATTCATGAAAAATTATCCCAACGTTACTATTTTCCATCATCCTCTTATTCAGCACAAGATAGCCATTCTCCGTAATAAAGACACGGGAATGAAGGATTTTCGCGAGCTCGTCGAAGAAATAACCGCGCTTATGACCTTCGAATGTCTTAAAGACGTGCCCACCCGCAAGATAATGGTGACCACGCCTCTCGAAAAGACGGAGCAGACCGTGGTTATCGAGAATTCCGTGGCGGTGGTGCCCGTGCTTCGCGCGGGACTCGGAATGGTCAACGGCGTGCACATGCTTTTCCCGACCGCGAAGGTGGGACACATCGGTATGTACCGCGACGAGGAAACGCTCGAACCCAAAGAGTATTACTGCAAACTTCCCGACGGCATAGAGAATAAGATCGTCATAATCCTCGATCCGATGCTCGCTACCGGAGGCTCCGCGAACGCGGCGATAGACCTTCTGAAAGCAAAAGGTTGCAAAGAAATACGCCTTATGAACATTATAGCCGCTCCCGCAGGCGTCGAAGCCGTGGCGGAAGCGCATCCCGACGTAAAAGTATTCATCGCCAATCTCGACAGACAGCTCAACGAGCACGGATACATTCTTCCCGGACTCGGCGACGCGGGCGACAGGCTTTTCGGCACGAAATAACGTTATACGAAAGGGGCGCGTTGCGCGCTTTACCGAGATGACGACAAAATTCGACAGTAAGAAATTCTGGAAGTATGCGGGATTCTACGGCATACTCGTGTTGCTCGCTTTCCTGAGAGCGCTCGGAACGTACGTCTTTATCGTTCCCAACGCGTTCGCGCCTGGAGGCGTGGGCGGTATTGCTTCGGTGGTCTACAACCTCGTTGCGCGTTACGATCTCGCGCTTGCGGACACATGGTTCAACCCCGCGGTAACGGTATTCGTTCTGAACCTGCCGCTCGTAATAGCGTCGTTCTTCGTGTTGAGCAAGCAGTATTCGATAAATTCCACGATAGTTGTTTTATTCTATTCGGGATTTATGGCTTTGTTCAGCGCGGTGGATTTCCCCGTGTTCCGCGGCGAAAGTCTTACTTCGGGCGTAGTGGTGCTCGCGGCTATAGCGGGCGGCGTTCTTTGCGGCGTCTCTCTCGGAGGAACGCTCCTTACCAACAGCAGCGCCGGAGGTACCGACATAATAGGTAAAATAGCCTACGAAAAGAATCCCGACGTTAACGTCCAATGGCAGATCTTTATATTCGACTCCATAGTCGTTATGTTCTCCGGCGTAATGGGACTTCTCGACATCAAGGGAGTTGACGCAAGTACTGTATTCATGAACGTGGCTACTCCGATACTGTACTCGTTCATAACCCTTTTCGTGACGAGCGAAGTGGCGGACGTGGTGACCAACGGTCTTCAGTCGAGCGTTGTGTTCAATATCGTTACAGAGAAGGATAAAGAGCTGGCGGATCTTATAGTGCGCGAACTGCACAGGGGCGCAACGATAACGAAGGGCGAGGGCGTATATACTCACGCGGAAAGGCACATAGTTATTTGCGTGGTGAAACGTAAGCAGTCCACTCACCTCAAACGGATAATCAAGAGACTGGATCCCAACGCGTTCGTTTATATAACGAAAGCCAAAGAAGTCAACGGATTCGGTTTCCGCAGCGGTAACTGAATGTAAATATGAATACCAGGATAATCAATTATATCGTGAACGAGGTCGCTTTCAAGGCAAATCCTCTGCCGCAGGGAGTGACCAACTTCACGATCAAACCCAATATCAGAATGGACATCAAGAAGGAGGCGCGTACGCTGTCTCTTTCCATAACGGTAGCGGTAAAGGGTACGGAAACCGAACCTACGCCTTTTGATCTGAACGTCAGGCTTACTGGCAACTTCGCAATACTCGATCCTGCTGCGAGCGTGGACGAAATACGCATAGAAGCGAGTAAGACGTTATATCCTTATATGCGAGCTTACGTAGCGACGATCACCGCAAACGCAAATATCGCGCCTTATTCTCTACCGGTAATAGATTTCGACAATGCGGTAGCTACCGCTACAAAAACTGCGCCGAACATCACAAATCCCGCCAAACGCGGCATAGACGCGATAACGATACGTCCGATCGACGAGGAAGTGTAGGGCGCGATGCGGCATAATTCCGTATCGCAAAGAATACCGAATATATTGACCTGTATCGACGGGAGCGTCGGCGAATGTTCAAAAACATTTTTCTGAAATTCAAGGAATCTTTTTTTTCGGTCCTGCCGATAGCGGTTTTGATAATCGCGGCTTCCTTGTGCTCCAACGAAGTCGATAACGGTACTGTTTCCCTTTTTACGGTTTCCGCCGTGCTGCTGATCATCGGCATGGCGATTTTTACGTTAGGAGCCGACATTGCCATGATCCCGATAGGAAGTTCTATGGGATCCGACCTTTCCAAACGTAAAAACATGGTTTTCGTCCTCATAGTCTGTTTCGTACTGGGGTTCATCATTACGATAGCGGAACCCGATCTTCAGGTGCTCGCCGAGCAACTTCAGCAGGGCGACGGTAAAAATACCGTTTTGCTTATCGTAGTGGCTGCGGGCGTAGGATTATTCCTCGTGGTCGCGTTGTTGCGTATTTATTTCAAAATAAAACTGTCTTATATACTTTTGGCGGCGTACGGTCTGGTTTTCTTGCTCGCGGCGTTCGTGCCCGAAGATTTCCTGACGATAGCGTTCGACTCGGGCGGCGTTACGACAGGTCCGATAACGGTACCATTTCTCATGGCTCTCGGCATAGGTCTAGCGGGAGTGAGAGGCGGCGACGTCAACCGTAACGATTCTTTCGGAATGATCGCATTATGTTCAATAGGGCCTATACTTGCGGTAATTATACTCGGGCTTACCGGTAAAAGTTCGGTCGGCGTATCCGAAACGGCGCTTCCCGAGATAAGGAGCGTGGGGGACATATTCAGAGCGTTCGGAGACGCTTTGCCGGAGTTCATGTTCGAAGTGCTTATCGCTCTTCTGCCGATAATGGCGGTCTTCGCGCTTTTCCAGATATTCGCCCTTAAACTCCCGAAAACGCAGGTATTGAGGATATGCTTCGGTCTGATATATACTTTCGTCGGTCTTTGCATTTTCCTTACCGCGGTCAACGTAGGCTTCTTGCCTATGGGTAAAACGCTCGGCGCCGCGCTTGCAAAAATTGCCGACGGATACGTGCTTATTCCTTTCGGAGCGGTCATCGGCTGTCTTATCGTGCTTGCCGAGCCGTCCGTACATATTCTGACGAGGCAGGTCGAACAGCTCACGGGCGGCGCGATCTCGAAGCTTAAGATGCTCTTTTTCCTGTCGATTGCCATATCCGTATCGGTGGGGCTTAGCATGCTCAGAGTGGCTACGGGTATCAGTATATGGTATTTCCTTCTGCCTTGCTATGCGCTGTCGATCGCCCTTACGTTTTTCGTACCCGAGATATTCACGGCGGTAGCGTTCGATTCGGGCGGCGTGGCGTCGGGCGCCATGACGTCTACGTTCTTACTGCCTTTTGCCATAGGCGCATGCACCGAACTCGGCGGTAACGTTTTTACAGACGCTTACGGATTGGTAGCGTTCGTGGCAATGACGCCGCTGCTTACCATACAGCTTATGGGACTCGCATACAAGGTAAAAACGGGAGTCCGTACAAGGAAAGAGACGCGTACGGCGCCGCAAGCGCCTGAAAATCCTGTCGTATTCGACGCTCCGGTAGTGTTTTTCGAACGCGAAGAGGGGAATGCTAACGGTATAGACGGCTACGAAAGTTCATCTTCGGAGGAAACGGCAGGCGGTGACGGCGCCGTAAGAGAAAGCCCGAACTGCGTTAATGTGACGGGATCGGTCGTTAATGCGGATAAAGTAGTAGATACGCCGGGTTGCGTATCGGACGGGGACGTAAACGCCGCGGTTTCTTACGCGGTTGTCGATATAAACGCGGACGGCGATAACGCCGTTGACGTAGTTACGTCGGTAAATGCGCCCGATAACGCAGACTCCGACGCAGAAGGAGGTAACGATGGCTGACAATTTAACCGAATCTTTCGGCCCGCTGTCTATAGTGGGTATCGTCGTCGACAAAGGCAAAGGCAAAAAGGTTGTCAAACTTCTGAATTCACAGGGGTACGACTATCATTTCGCCATGCTCGGGAGAGGTACCGCGCCGACAGACATACAAGCTTATCTCGGTCTCAACGAGCCTGATAAAGCTCTCGTCATGTCGGTGGTGAGGAAAGAGAACGTGGGTGCGGTCATGGCTTTACTTAAAGACGATTTCGGCATAGAGCGGAATAATGCGGGTATTGCTTTTGCGGTAAGCATGCAAAGTATATGTTCTAAAAGCGTTATGGAATATCTCGAAGGGAAGAATTAAAAGGAGCGCACAAGATGGGAACGCAGAAATACACGATGATATGGGCAATAGTAAATAAAGGGTACGCCGACGCCGTCATGGCGGCGGCGAGAAGCGCGGGCGCGAGAGGCGGTACGATAATCAACGCGCGCGGCACCGGTAATATCGAAATACAGAAAGTTCTCGGATTTGTTATCGAACCCGAAAAGGACGTGGTTCTCATAATCACGGAGCAACCCAACGCCAACGGTATACTGCAGGCGATAAACATACAGGCAGGACTTACGCGGGACGCGCGCGGTATAGCGTTCGCAATACCAGTGGACGAAGTGGCGGGCGGTTCTGTCTGAGAGCGCCGTCGGTCAGGCGTCGGTCCGTCGGCACATGTCGCCGTACGGAAGGGGGAGACGTCCGCTTCGTATGCGGAACGGAGAAGTAACCGGTATAAAAAAGAAGCGCGACACCATGCGTCGCGCTTTTCTGATATTTAAATCGGCATTTCTAAGCGGTCAGATCCTGCATGTCGTACTGTCCGGGAGGACAGTTAAGGAGGAAAAGTCCAGCGCGGATTGCGCCTTCGGCAAAGATACCTTTGTTTTCGGCTTCGTGCTTCAAAGTGACTACTTCGTTATTCATTATGAACATCACTTCGTGTTTGCCTACGATACTTCCGCCGCGCACCGCGTGGATGCCGAGTTCGTCGGGTTTGCGTTTGCCGACGATGCCCTCTCTGCCGTAGACGTTGACGAGGTCCTTGCGCGCCGTCTTGACGGCGTCGGCAAGAAGAAGAGCGGTGCCCGAAGGGGCGTCTACCTTATTGTGGTGGTGTTGTTCGACTATTTCCACGTCGGCGTTGTAGAGTATCGCGGCCGCTTCCTTTACGAGTTTTACGAGTGTGCTTACGCCTACGGACATGTTACCGCTGCGGAATATCGCAATTTTCTCGGAGGCGTCTTTAATGAGTGCAAGCTCCTTTTCGCCGTAGCCGGTAGTAGCAAGAACGCAGGGCAACTTTTTCTCCACAGCATACGCGAGTATGGACGGCAGGGCGTCTTTAACGGAGAAATCTATAATACAATCGGCTTCTTCCTTGACTTTCGATATATCGTCGTAGACGGGGATATCGAATTTCGAGGGGTCGGCGTACTTGTCGGCGCCCGCTACCGCTTCCGCTTCGGCGTGCGCTTTGAGAGCGTTATAGAGCACTTTGCCCATCGTTCCTCCTATACCGTTAACTATGACTCTCATCATTCTACGCCTCCGCTACCGGCTCGAGACCGAATTCTTTGAGGGCGTTATATACTTTCTCGACGTTGCCGCAACGAGTGAGGGGGAGCCTCATATAGTCGTCGGGAATGATGCCGAGAAGCTTAAGCGCGCATTTGACGGGTATCGGATTGACTTCGCAGAACAGAGCGGACACGAGGGGGTTGATCTTGAGCTGCATTTCGCGCGAGCCGGCGATGTCGCCGTCGAAGAATTTATATACCATATCGTGCATGTACTGCGGCACTACATTGGAAGCTACGCTTATCACGCCTATGCCGCCGAGGGCGA
Source organism: uncultured Clostridia bacterium (assembly GCA_944349735.1). Taxonomy (GTDB): domain Bacteria; phylum Bacillota; class Clostridia; order Christensenellales; family DTU072; genus Stercoripulliclostridium_A. The sequence continues at coordinate 6,216 of CALVNM010000028.1, forward strand.
GTATGGGAAGAACGAGTCCGTCGTCGCCGCTGTAAATATCCATTTTACCGCCGACAAGACGTGCGACTTCCATGAATTGATTGATGTTTCCGCTCGCTTCCTTTACGGCTTGAATGCCTCTGTATCCCGCGAGTTTCAGTAAGGTTTCGGGAGCAATGTTTACGCCCGTTCTTCCGGGAACGTTGTACATTATGACGGGGAGATCTACCGCGTCCGCTATAGCTTTGTAATGCGCAACGAGACCGGCTTGAGTACATTTGTTGTAGTAGGGCGTTACGGTAAGTATACCGTCTGCGCCGAGCTGAGCGTTCTCTTTGGCGTATTCTATCGCGGTGTAAGTATTGTTGCTTCCCGCGCCGAGTATGACGGGTACGCGTTTGCGGACGTGCTCGATGACCGCTCCGGCTACCGCCGTGCGCTCGAAATGCGTCATCGTCGTAGGCTCGCCCGTCGTTCCGTTGACGATAAGCGCGTCTATATTGCCGGCAAGTTGCATGTCGACGAGTTTCTCGAGACTCTTGAAATCGACTTTATCGTCGGTGAACGGGGTTACAAGCGCGGTTGCGGCGCCTCGGAATATAGACATATTTACCTCCTTTACCGTAACGACGGTATGGTTATTTGGCTTGAATTATTTTACGGCGTCGTGAGCGATGAGATATTCTGCGATCTGTACCGCGTTGGTCGCGGCGCCTTTACGGATGTTGTCTGCGACTACCCAGAGGTTGCAGCCCGATTCCACCGTGTCGTCGAGCCTGATGCGTCCGACGTATACTTCGTCATGGTCTTCGGCATAGATAGGCATGGGGTATTTGAGGTTCGCCGCGTCGTCCACGATGACGACGTTACTCATGGAAGCGAGCGCTTCTTTGATGCCTTCGAGCGTGCAGGGCTTCTTGAATTCCACGTTGACGCTCTCGCTGTGTCCGTGGAATACGGGTACGCGTACGGTAGTCGCGGTCACCTTGAGAGTATCGTCTCCGAGTATTTTGCGGGTCTCTTTGATCATCTTTTCCTCTTCCTTGGTGTATCCGTTGGGAAGGAATACGTCGATGTGGGGTATGACGTTGCCGCGGATGGGATAGGGGAACTTGGTGGTGGTGCCGTCGCGGAGATCATTATATCCCGCTACGCCCGCTCCGGAGACCGCCTGATAAGTGGAATACACTACGCGTTTGATACCGTATTTATCGTACAAAGGCTTGAGTGCGACGACTGCCTGAATAGTGGAGCAGTTGGGATTGGCGATGATGCCTTTGTTTTTAAGAGCGGCTTCGCCGTTTACTTCGGGTACGACGAGAGGAACGTCGTCGTACATGCGCCATTGGCTCGAGTTGTCGATAACCGTGGCTCCTATCTCGACGAATTGAGGCGCGAACTCTTTGGAAACGGAGCCTCCTGCCGAGAATAACGCTATCTCTATGCCTTTATTCTTGATGTTTTCGGGCGTAAGCTCTATAATCGTATGTTCCTCACCCATGAACTGAACCTTTTTGCCTGCGGATTTCTTCGAAGCGAAAAGGTAATATTTCGATACGGGCAACTTGCGCTCTTCGAGCACTTGAAGGAATTTGGATCCGACCATTCCGGTCGCGCCTACGACAGCCATAACATAGCTTTTCATAAAAAGTACCTCATTTTAATTATTAAGTTAATGCAACTATAACAATTTTATCGGTAAAAGTCAATAATATAATTGCAATAAGCGGTTATTTAATGTATAATCGATATAACACATTTTTGTGAGGAACGTAATGGCAACCAACCAAAACGAGAAGTCGTCCCGACGCGGAATAAGTAAATTCAAACTCAAATTACTCTCCGGACTGGAGCTTGCTCCCGAGGCGCGCAACGAAGAAAAAAAGCCCCCGTATCCCGGCGGCAGATTCAAAAGATTTTTCGACACGTACAAAGCCAACAGCGGTTCGCTCATGACCGCCAACGGCATGGCGTTGATAGTATTCATGTTGCCGCTTTTCGCGTTGATCATAGCGGTTTCGTTCATAGGAATAGAGAAATTCGCTTATATACTGAATGACGTAGACAAGACCCCTTACCTTATGGGCGGACTCGGCATAGGTCTTTCCGGAGGTATGTCGATAAGCGAAGCGAAAGTCATGATGCTGCTTGCGTATCGCGTCATAATCCTCGGAGTAGCGGTGTGTCTGCCGATAATGTCTTTCGGCATAGCGGGGCACGCGTATATATCCACGAAGCTTATATGGGGCGAAAGGTTCGTTTGCAAGAAAGATAAGAAGACCGGCGCGGACGTGCCGCGAATAATCACCGAATTTTTCCGCGGAGTCAAGATCTACTGGAAAGAAATGCTTATAACCTTTGCGGGTTACGCGGTGTTCTTTGCGGGCGGAGCAAATCTCATCATAGAATTTATCGCAGGCGTCTGGTCGGGCGGAGCGAGCGTAGGTCAGTGGTTCGCGCTTTTCGGCGGGATCATCATACTGCTTGCTTCCACGATGATATTGCTCAACCTTTTCCCGCAGGTTATCTCCTATCATAAGACGCTCAACTATGCGGCGAAACTCAAGAACGCATGCATATATTCGGTCGCGTTCTTTATTCCGAGCTTGCTGATGCTCGTCATCATCGGCGCGCCGTTTGCGCTACTTGCGATCAACGCAATGTTCGTCCGCATATTGCTCGCGGTCATGCTCGTCGTGTTCGGAACTACCTACGTAGTGCTGGCCGGCGTCAATTACGGAGATTATAACAGCGAAAACGTCCTTCAGGTACTCTACGAGAAGCTGAAGATCGACCAGTCCCGTCAGAACCGTAAGGAAAAGAAAAAGCCCGATAACGTCAAACCGCAGGGACCCGTCAAATACAAGAAAAAGAAATAATTTTAAACGGAGTTCCGTGTAGAACATGGACAGGATCATCAAAGCCGTATGCTTCGGCGGCAAAGCGCGTGTAGCTCTTCTCGATACGACCGAAGCCGTGAACAAAGCAATCAAGACTCACGATCTGTCGCCCCTCGCCGCAGCCGCGTTGGGGCGTTCTTTGACGGTAGGCGCGTACATCATGCACAACCTCAAAAACAAGACAGACAGATTCAACCTTATCGTAGACGGCGGCGGACCTATCGGAAGGATATGCGTGGCGGGAGAGGACGGCGCGATCAAAGGGTTCGTGGACGAGCCGCGCGTGGATCTTCCGCTCAAAGCGGACGGTAAGCTCGACGTAGGCGGCGCGGTAGGCAGGAACGGCGACATGGTTATAGTCAAAGACCTGGGACTCAAAGAGCCTTACATAGGGCGTTCGGCGCTCGTAAGCGGCGAGATAGCCGAAGATTACGCCAATTATCTTTACATGAGCGAAGGTATCGCCAATTCCGTTGCTCTCGGCGTACTCGACGACGCGAACGGTTGCAAGGCTTCCGGCGGCATAATCGTAGAGGCGCTCCCCGACGCTGACGAAAATATTCTCGTCATGCTCGAGGACGTGATGAGCAACTTTACGGCGATCTCTTCCATGATGACGGAAAAGACGATAGAGGAAATAGGGAATTTCTATTTCGGACATCTCAATACCGAGTTTTTCCCGGCGGAGCCTATCGAATACGGCTGTAAATGCGCGTCTAAGATACGCGGCATCGTAAGGAGCCTCGGCAGAGCCGAAGCCGAGTCGATAATCGCCGAACAGGGCGTTATCGAGATAACCTGCGATTTCTGCGCGGCGAAGTACCGTTTCGGTGCGGAAGATTTGGATACGATATTCGGTAAGAATGGCGAAAATCGTTAATTTTTCCGACAATTTTGCATTGTTTTTGAAGCTTCTCGATGAGAAAACGGCGTCCGGCGAATACGAGACGGCGATTTCGCTTATCGTAAGCAAACTCAAGGAAACGGAAAATACTTTTTTCGGAGAACTCCTGAAGCACAGATTGTCGGAGCTTTATATACCCGTTAACGCTTACGAAGAAAATATCGCGTTGTTGGCGGAACTTGCAGGCAGAACGGGCAGAAGCGAGTATATAGCCGCAATAAAGATGCTGTACCGCGAGATGTGCGTCTCCGACAGGAGAACGGGAGACCCGGACGGCGACAGGATAGATATAGAATATCTGCTTGCCAACGCCGTAAGCGGAGATATGGAAGAGCTGTGGGACGATTATGCTTTCACGTTCGAAAGGGACGACAACGAACCGGTGCGCATAGACGTCGCCACTCTCAACGATCTCAGAAACTTTGCCGAAGCCGCCGAGCGCCTGGCTTCGGGAGATCCCGAGGGCGCGGTGGGGCGTACGGAATGCATACCGGATTCGAGCGCGATCGCGGAACTTGCGTTATCGGTCAAAGCGGAAGCCGCGTTTGACGCGGGAGATCCGGAACTTGCCGAAAAAACCGCGCATAAACTCTATTCGATCAATCCTCTTAGCAGAATAGCCGTTTCGGTGCTTCTCGGATCGGCGCACGCCAAAGGCGAGTTTTCCGCGGTTTTCGATGAGCTTCTCGCAGACGTAAGAGCGGCTAAAAGCACCGTGATCCTTGTTGCGATGTCACGTTTCGCAATGCTTCACGGGTACCGCGAAGAAGCTTATGCGGCGGCGAAGGAAGCGTTGAAAGCCGACAAATATTATTACGAAGCCATAGCGATGTTCGCTTTGTCGGCTACCGCGCTTGATAAACGCGAAGAGGGACTTGCAGCGCTGTACAGAGGCGTTAGGATGTTCCCTCGTTGCAACCGTCTGAGAGCGGTTCGCGCGGTACTGGAAGAATACTATAACGGCGAAGCGGACATGCTTGTCAGTGCGGTAGCGGGCGCCGTTCCGTCTGTCACTCGGGCTATCAGATCCAAGCTTATAGATCTCGGCTTCAGGAACGTTTCCGGAAGCGGCGCCGACGACGAAACAGTACGACGTTATATTCGCAGAGCTATCGACTTCAACTGCGTGGAAGAGCTTGAAGACGCGCTTCACGGTCTGTTCGCTTCGACGGCGACGGATTTTTCGGAAGAGCTTATAATGGGTATCTCAAGTCCTTATGTCGGCTACCCGAACAAAGCTGTTTTGCTCTATATATTGCTTACCGATTTCAGCGACGGGAATCACGATTTTGCGGTCACTTCCGATAAAAGCGCCGTTTACGGCAGCGTGGAACCGTACGTTCCCGCGGCTACCAGATACTACAATCTCGCGCGCAGCGTTTACGCGCTGGTCACCATACAATTCATAGTCAACGAAGGTATCCCCGACGCCGGTACGGGCATAGGCAAAACGGTAGACGAAGTGTTCGCAAAGAACGTCAATATGCTTAATGCTGAGGCTTTATGCGCGCTCGTGCATTACAGATACCTGCTGTCCGCGGGACTTGCCGATACGGAAAGCGCGGATAAAGAAGCGATAGCCGCAATTTACAGGATACCTGTCGCCGCGCTCGAAAAATATATAGAGGCTTACGCTTAAGCGGCCGTATGAAAACGGAACGCCCCTCGAAAGGGGCGTTTTATATTTAAGCCGGTTACGCGAATAAAGCGGAGGTTATTGAGCGAGAAAACGTTAGCGCAAAAAGAAAACGGCGTCCCGTGAGGACGCCGTTTTTAACATTATGCCGATCAGGAACGTTTGCGGAGGTTTTTCTTGAGTTTGTTGAGTTCCGCATAAAGCTCTTTGGGAAGGGTGTCGCCGAAGGTCTTCTGATAGTAAGCTTCGATGTCGGCGGCTTCCGCGAGCCATACCTTCTTGTCGCAGTCAAGGATCTTCTTGAGATCCTCGGTGGTCATATCCAGTCCTTCGAGGTTGATGTCCTCGGGCTTGGGCATATAGCCGATAGGAGTCTCGACGGCGTCGACGGTCTCTTCGCAACGCTGGATGATCCAGTCGAGTACGCGCATGTTGTCGCCGAATCCCGGCCACAGGAAGTTGCCTTCGTCGTCGGTACGGAACCAGTTGACGTTGAAGATCTTCGGTTTATTCTTGATCTTCTTACCCATATCGAGCCAGTGTTGGAAGTAATCCGCCATATTGTAGCCGCAGAAGGGGAGCATCGCCATAGGATCGTGACGGACTACGCCCACTGCGCCTGCCGCAGCCGCGGTGGTCTCGGAAGCCATGATCGAGCCGATGAATACGCCGTGTTTCCAGTCGCGTGCTTCATAGACCAACGGAGCGGCTTTCGCGCGTCTGCCGCCGAATATCATAGCGGAGATCGGTACGCCCTTCGGATTCTCGAATTCGGAGGAGAGACAGGGGCAGTTCTTCGCGGGAGCGGTGAAACGTGAGTTCGGATGCGCGCCCTTGATGGGTTTGCCGTCCGCGTCTACCATGCCGCCCGACCACTTGTTGCCTTTCCAGTCGAGAACGTTTTTCGGAGGATTCTTGTCGAGTCCTTCCCACCATACGGTCTTGGTACGCGGATTGAATACCACGTTCGTGAATATGGTGCCGCTCTTCGTGGTGGCGAGAGCGTTGGGGTTGGATTTCTCGTTCGTTCCGGGAGCGACGCCGAAGAAGCCGTTCTCGGGGTTTACGGCATACAGCATGCCGCCGCGGCCTTTACGTATCCACGCGATGTCGTCGCCGACGGTGAATACTTTATATCCCTTCGCGGTATAGGTTTCCGGGGGAATAAGCATTGCAAGGTTGGTTTTGCCGCAGGCGGAGGGGAACGCAGCGGTGATGTATTTGATCTCGCCGTTAGGCTTCTGAACGCCGAGGATGAGCATATGCTCTGCCATCCAGCCTTCTTTCCAGCCCTGGTAGGAGGCGATACGAAGAGCGAAGCACTTCTTGCCGAGAAGAACGTTGCCGCCGTAACCGGAGTTAAGGCTGTAGATGGTGTTGTCTTCGGGGAACTGGCAGATGTAACGGTTCTCTTCTTCGAGTTTGACTTTGCTGTGTATGCCGCGTACGAAATTGTCGGAATCGCCGAGTTTGTCAAGAACTTTCTTGGAAACGCGGGTCATGATCGCCATATTGAGTACGACGTATATGGAGTCCGTAAGCTCGATACCGTATTTGGCGAAGGGAGAACCGACTTTGCCCATGCTGAAGGGGATAATGTACATGGTCCTGCCTTTCATGCAACCGTCGGCGATAGCGTCGAGTTTTGCATATGCTTCCTTGGGATCCATCCAGTTATTGGTGGGACCGGCGTTCTTTTTTTCGCGGGAGCAGATGAAAGTTCTGCCCTCTACGCGCGCCACGTCGTTGACGGCGGTGCGGTGATAGAGGCAGCCGGGAAGCAGTTTGCTGTTGCATTTATAGATTTCGCCGGTGGAGCAAGCAATTTTGGTAAGCTCGTTGAGCTGTTTTTTGCTGCCGTCGATCCAGACTACCTCGTCGGGCTTCATGAGGTCGACGTACTTCTTAACGAAATCGAGTACGTATTTATTGGTTGTTAATTCCATAAAGCACTCTCCTGTAAATAAGATTGCATTTATATTACCACAATATATGCCCGATTGCAATAATTTTCCCCCGATATGTTGTAAAATTGCGTTTTGCCGGGGCAGAAAAGGCGTTTTCCGTAAACCGGAAGGGAGCATTGACGCAATGAGCGCGATTTAAGTTGACTTATGCGCGCGCTATAAAGTATAATGATCGGAGAAATTTATTTAAGGGAGCACCCCGACCTATGAAAAAACCTTTTGTCACGCTCGACAAAATCAAAGAGATCGCCCGCGAATATCCTACGCCTTTCCATATCTACGACGAAAAAGGCATAAGAGAAAACGCGAGGGGACTTTTCAAAGCATTCTCCTGGAACGCAGGTTTCAAAGAGTATTTCGCGGTAAAAGCCACCCCGAATCCCGCCCTTATCAAGATACTTAAAGAAGAGGGTTGCGGAGTGGATTGTTCGAGCTATACCGAGCTCATGATGGCGGATAAACTCGGCTTCCGCGGCGACGAGATAATGTTCAGCAGTAACGAGACTCCCGCCGAAGAGTACGTTTACGCGCGTAAGCTCGGAGCGATCATCAACCTTGACGACATTACTCACATAGATTTCCTCGAGAAAGCGGCAGGTATCCCAGAGAAGATTTGCCTCAGATACAATCCCGGCGGCGAATTTACCATCAATAATATGATCATGGGTACGCCCGCCGATGCGAAATACGGTCTCACGCGCCCGCAGATGTTCGAAGCGGTGAAGATACTCATGTCGAAGGGCGTCAGGGAATTCGGCGTGCACGCCTTCCTTGCGAGCAACAATATAGAGAACGACTATTATCCCGTGCTTGCGAGAGTGCTTTTCGAACTCATAGCGGACATAACCGCAGAGACCGGCGCAAAATTCGTATTCGTCAATCTGAGCGGCGGGATAGGCGTTCCGTACCGCCCGGAGCAGAAAAAAACGGATATAAACGTAATAGGCGAAGGAGTCAGGCAAGCGTACGAAGAGATACTCGTTAAACGCGGTATAACGCCCAAGATATTCACGGAACTGGGCAGATACATGCTCGCGCCTTACGGCGGACTCATAACGAAGGTGGTGCATTTCAAGCACACTTATAAAGAATACGCCGGTTGCGACGCATGCGCGGCGCATCTCATGCGCCCCGCCATATACGGAGCGTATCATCATATCACCGTACTCGGCAAAGAGAACGCGCCCTCGGATCATGTCTATGACGTGGTCGGCTCGCTGTGCGAAAACTCCGACAAATTCGCCGTGGACAGGAAGCTTCCCGAGCTGGAGATAGGAGATTACCTCTTTATCCACGAGGCGGGAGCGCACGGACATTCCATGGGATACAATTACAACGGCAAACTGAGAAGCGCGGAGATACTCCTCGAAGAGGACGGCTCCTATAAGCTTATCAGGCGCGCCGAGACTCCGGACGACTATTTCGCCACGCTCGACATTTATCCCGAGTTCAGACGCAAGCAGTGAACTTTTTCAGCGAAAGCGGCATAATATATTCCGGTAGAAGGATATGTCGCGCGCGGGGAAACTGTTCGGTCTGATCGTTATAATATCGTATTTCATAGCGGGACTGGCTGCGGTAGCGGTCCCGTTTTTCATGCTCGAAACTCCCGCTACGGAGGCGTACGGGATATTCGTCGACGCTTACGGCGTGCGTTCCGACGCGGTCATGGAAGTAAAAGGCGATTTGGAGAAGTTAAAACCGATCGTGTCCGAATTCGCGGATTACCCGGAGGTGACGGAACTGGTATGGTACGGTACGCTCGGGGTAATTCCCGAGATACCCGGTATAACCGACCTTACCGAGGCAAAAGATTTTCTTGCTTACGATTCGGGCGGCGGTACGGTGTACAGGATAATGATGCTCCTCAACGTGCCGCCGTGGGAAGCGGAAGAAGTTTACGTAAGAGCGGAGACGGCGCTTATAGGCTTCGGATGCGAGCGAGTCGGGATTACTGACCACGTGCTGTCCGATCCGTCTAAGCTTTTCGTGGGAGAAGGAGCGGATTTCCCGGAAAAAGCGCTGCTTGCCGCCGTGCCGATAGATAATAAGGGCGCGTCGCATTCGGAGATACGCGCCGCGCTGACGGCGGTGGAAGGAACCGAAATCGTATTTTCTCCGTTCGTCGTCTCGGATTCGGAAGATCTCGTGAAATATATACTCTCAAACGACGAAGTGCTGACCAAGGCGGGATTGTCGGGAATGGTGGGGGAGCTTGACGGCGTGAGATACGTAATTTACGTAGCGATAGCCGATCCGCGCGCGCATGCGGAGATATATTCTGTCCTGCGTTCGCTTGCTCCGGGAAGTGCAGTACTTTCCGTGCCTCTCGGTCGCAAAGACATTACTTCCGCTCTTGACTTCGTTGCGGCTCTCGCCGCGGAAACGCTCGCTGCCGCCGATATATTTCTTTGTTTATATTTTGTCGTATGCGCGTATATGCGCAGGCGCAAGGCGGACATGATCTGAAATTTTGCGGTTTTTTGTTGAAATAACGCTTTACAAATTCGCTCGTCTGGTATATACTGCAAGTACATAAACAAATTATATAGCTATTTTGTTTATATAACGCGTCACGAGGTTGATCATGGCTAACAGCGGCGATATACTCAGAGGTCATACGGAAACCATAATACTCCGAATTTTGTCGGAGGGGGACAGCTACGGCTACGAGATCGCAAAAGCCATCATCGACGGAGGCGAAGGCGTTATCGACGTCAAGGACGCCACGATATACACGGCTTTCCGGCGTATGGAGGAAGACGGTCTGCTCACCACTTACTGGGGAGACGGGGTCGGCGGAGCGAGACGCAGATATTATAAGATAACCGATAAAGGTAAAGAGGTTTACGCGGCTAAACTGAAGGAATGGAAACAGGCAAGCCGTATCCTTACCAAACTTATCGAAGGAGGGAACCTATGACTTTGCTCGACAGATTCAAAGCATATCTCAACAGTCAGTTCAAACTCGTACCGCCCGGAAGAGAGGCGGCGGAACTCAGAGAGGAGATGCTCGGCAATCTTATGTCGCATGCCATGGAACTCAAAGCGGAAGGCATGGACGACGACGCGGTATATGCCCGTTGCATAGAATCGCTCGGCGATTATACCGAGGCGATCAATGCGCTGAGAGGGAAACCGTTACAGGTAGTAAGGGATCCTAAATTCCAGAGAAGTGTATTGATGCTGGTTACGTTCTCTTTGCTCTGCGTCACCGCGTATATACTGATGGGAGTACTCGGTAAGCTCTGGGCTGTGGGCGCATACACGATATTTCCCGCCATGGCGATAGCGATGTACGTATTCGCTACGGCGGCTATTCTCAAACGCAACGTGCGTTTCAGACGGCATTATACTACCGATTTCATAATACTGAGTTACGGGGCAATATTCCTCACCGCGCTGTTTTTCGTGCTCTGGCTCGCGTGCGGCGTAAGTCCTGCGGTTGCGTGGGTAAGCTTCGTTTACATTCCCGTATGGGCATTGCTGTCCGTGATATTCACTACTCTCGTATTGCGTAAACGCAAAGTATGGCTCATCGTATGGATAGCTCTCGTGATGATGACGAGCGTGGCTGTGTTCCTGACCGCCGCCGCGGTCACGGGGCTGTGGCATCCTCTCTGGATAATAGTCGTAGCGGGGGCGCTCGCGTGCGGATTCGCCTCGGTATTCGCTCTCAACGCGAAAATAGACAAAAAGGCGAAAAACGGATAATATGACTGTCCGTTATCGGCGGCGTTCCGTAGAACGCCGCTTTTTTTCACAAAGCGAACACATAAAACATCTTGTCGTGCGCGTGTGCGTATGGTAAGATATTAAAATGTAAAGGTATATATGGACGAAAGGATATACGAAACAGGATCTGATCCATCCGATAAAGGCGCAGAATCGCCCGCAGCAGAAGAAACGGCTTGCGACATGACCGCAGACGAAGGCAAACGTAACGACGTTAACTCCGCGCCGTCGGTGGAAATGCTTACCGACGTGGAAGACAGGCTCACGTTGCCGGAAGTCCCGGAAGGCAAAGCTAAGACGAAAAAAGAGCGTAAGAAGAAGTGGATCTCCACGATACTTCTCGTCGCTTTCAACGTCATAGCCATTGCCGTGGTCTTGTGGCTCGAACTCAGAGACGACGCGGCGGGCTTCGTAGGGATAGCGGACCTCGGCAAACAGATAGGAAGCAATTACTATTGGCTCCTTTTTGCGCTCGGCGCGTATATGGTGCATACCTTGTCCGACGCTTTCGTATACTTCACGCTCATACGCCAGTGCGGTTACGGTAACCGTTTCGGGCTGGCTCTTCGCGTGGCAATACTGGGTAAATACTATGACAATCTTACCCCGTGGGCTACCGGCGGACAGCCTTTCCAGATGGTATATATGGCAAAAGCAAGTCTCGATACGCCTACGGCTTGCACGCTTCCTTTCGTCAAGCATACGATAAGAGTTTTCACGCTCGACGCATTCGTGATAACGCTTTTCGTCATATATAACGATAATATATCGTGGGTTATCAAGCTCGGGGCGGCGCTGGCGATAGCATTCACGAGCCTTCTGCCGGTAGTGGTAATGATCTTCTCGAAAAAACTGAGTTTCACGTTTAAGCTCACCGAGAAAGTCGTGAAACTCGGCGTGAAAATGCGCCTCGTCAAAGATTACGACAAAGCCGTCGGCAAAGCGCGCGATACCGTGGATTCGCTTGCCGC
>CALVNM010000029.1 GCA_944349735.1 uncultured Clostridia bacterium
TGGGATACACGCTCATCGAGTCGCCGCTGTGTACGCCCGCGCGTTCGATATGCTCCATTATGCCCGGAATGAATACCTCGCGCCCGTCGCTCACGGCGTCCACTTCGCATTCCTGACCGAGTATGTATTTGTCGATGAGCACGGGGTGCTTCTTGTTGAGTTGCACGGCTTCCGCAAGTATCGGTTCGAGCTGAGCGCGGTCATAAACGATGTGCATCATCCTGCCGCCCAGAACGAACGAAGGACGCACGAGCACGGGATAGCCTATCTCCTCGGCGGCTTTCACGCCCGCCTTGACGGAGAATACCGCTTCGCCGCGCGGCATGGGGATATCGAGCTTATTGAGCGCCTCGGCAAAGAGATCCCTGTCCTCGGCAAGCGCGATACTCTTCGAACTGCTGCCCAGTATCTTCACGCCGGCGTTGTCGAGATCCTCTGCAAGGTTTATCGCGGTCTGTCCGCCCAGCGCCACTATCACGCCCTCCGGCTTTTCGAGCTCTATAACGTTCATGACGTCTTCGAAAGTGAGCGGCTCGAAATACAGTTTGTCCGACAGAGTGTAGTCCGTCGAGACCGTCTCGGGGTTGTTGTTGATGATGATGGCTTCGTATCCCGCTTCCTTTATCGCCCATACGGCGTGAACCGTGGAATAGTCGAATTCGATACCCTGACCTATGCGTATGGGACCCGAACCAAGCACTATCACTTTTTTACGATCCTCCACGCGCGACTCGTTGCCGCTCTCGTAAGTCGAGTAAAGATAGGGCGTATAACCCGCGTATTCTCCTGCGCACGTGTCTATAGTCTTGTAAACGGGGACGATGCCTTCCTTCTTACGGAATGCGGAAACCTCCTTCTCGGAAGTATCCCACTTCTCCGCGATATAGGAATCGGCAAAGCCCATTCTTTTCGCTTTATAAAGCGTATCTCTGTCCCACTTCGAAGCGGCGAGAGCGCGTTCGGTATTTACGATATTGGTGAGCTTGTCGAGGAAGAAGCGGTCTATCCTGGTAAGTTCGTAGAGATAATCGACGGGTATGTCGCGGCGTATGGCTTCCGCAAGCGCGAACATCCTCTCGTCGGTACAAGCGATGATGAGATCGACCAGATCGTGATCGCTCATAGCCTTGAGTTTCTTCATCTCGACATGGTTGAGTCCGGTTTCGAGAGAGCGCATCGCCTTCAATAACGCTTCCTCGTATGTCCTGCCTATGCTCATAACCTCGCCGGTGGCTTTCATCTGAGTGTTGAGTACCCTGCTTGCCTTGGTGAATTTATCGAAGGGGAAACGCGGCACTTTGCATACCACGTAATCGAGAGCGGGTTCGAAAGCGGCGGACGTATTGGCGAGTTTTATCTCGTCGAGGCGAAGTCCGCAGGCGATTTTTGCGGAAACGCGCGCTATCGGGAAGCCGCTCGCTTTGCTGGCGAGAGCGGAAGAACGCGACACTCTCGGATTGACTTCGATAACGTAATATTTGAAGCTGAACGGATCGAGCGCGAACTGCACGTTACAGCCGCCCTCTATCTTAAGAGCGCGGATAATGCGTATCGCGGCGGAACGGAGCATCTGATATTCCTTGTTGGTAAGCGTCTGCCCGGGCGCAACGACTATGCTGTCGCCCGTGTGTATACCTACGGGGTCGACGTTTTCCATGCAGCAGATAGCTATCGCGGTATCCGCCTTGTCGCGCATTACTTCGAATTCTATCTCTTTATAACCTTTTATCGACTTTTCGATAAGAACCTGCGTGACGGGAGAAAGTTTCAAAGCGTTTTTCGCAAGCTCCCTGAGTTCTTCGTCGTCGTCGGCGAAGCCTCCGCCGGTGCCTCCGAGAGTAAACGCGGGGCGCACTATTATCGGATAACCTATCCTGTTGGCTATTTTGAGACATTCGTCCACGGTGTGCGCGGTATCGGACTCGATGACCGGCTCCCCTATCCGCTCGCACAGATCTTTGAAAAGCTGTCTGTCCTCGGCCTGAGATATGGCGGAATAACCGGTACCGAGAAGTTCGACCTGACATTCGTCGAGAATCCCTTTGGTCTGTAACTGCATGCCGAGATTAAGTCCCGTCTGCCCGCCTATCGAGCAAAGCAGTCCGTCGGGGCGCTCGTGACGTATGATCTTAGCCACGTGCTCGAGGTCTAGCGGCTCCATATATACTTTGTCCGCCATCGTGGTATCGGTCATTATCGTCGCGGGATTGGAATTCACGAGTATGACTTCGTAACCCTCTTCTTTCAGGGCGATGCACGCCTGCGTTCCGGCGTAGTCGAATTCCGCCGCCTGTCCTATAACGATAGGACCCGAGCCTATCATCATTATTTTCTTAATATCTGTTCTCTTTGGCATTTTTCTTACCTCCGGCTCTCAAATACTCGATGAATCTGTCGAAAAGATACCCGTTCTCTTCGCTTCCGATGGCGTCGTTCGGTCCGTACTCGGCGCAAACGACCTTCGCTTTCTTATCTTCGACGCCTTCTACGTCGCCGTCGATTATGTTGACGTGCGTGACTTTAAGTCCCGTCGCGGCGAGCGAATCCGGGACCACGGCATAGCCGTGATTCTGAGAGGTTATTTCCACGTTGCCGCTCTCGGTAGCCCTCACGGGATAATTCGCGCCGCGATGACCGTGGCGCATCTTCCTGACTTCCGCGCCGTAAGCGAGAGCTATCGTCTGCATACCGAGACCCGCTCCCATGATCGGGAGCTTGCCGAGCGCCTTTTTCACGAGCGACACTACCTCTTCGGCTTCCGCGGGATCTCCGGGTCCCTCGGAGATCACCATCCCGTCCGGCTTGTATTTCATTATCTCTTCGTAAGAAGCGTCGTAAGGCACCACGAATACGTTGCACCCGGCGGCGTTGAGTTTCCTTATGAGACTCAGTTTGACTCCGCAATCCACTACCGCTATGTTGAACGCGGGATTGCGCGTACGGGAAAACCAGATGTTTTTAGTGGAAACGGCGGCAACGGGTTTGGCGGGAAGTTTATAGCTTTTCAGTTCTTTTACGCATTCCTCGGGGTCGCGTTCCGCGTCCGTTATCATGGCGAGCATCGAACCTTCGTCGCGTATAACGCCGACTATCTCACGGGTATCCACTCCGCTTATGCCCGCGGCGTTGTTGTCGCGCATCACTTCGGACAAAGTCTTGGTGAACCTGAAATTGGACGGAAGGTCGTTGTATTCGCGCACCACCATTCCTGCGGTATAAATCCCCTTGCTCTCGTAATCGTCGTCGGTCATGCCGTAGTTGCCGATAAGGGGATAACTCATCACGACTATTTTGGAGCAATTCGCGGCGTCGGAAAGTATCTCCTGGTATCCTACCATCGCGGTATCGAAAACTATCTCGGCGATACGCGTCTCGGGACTGCCGAAGCCTTCGCCGATATAAAATTTGCCGTTTTCCAGCACAAGCATTCGTTTGCTCATTTATATCCTCCGTAAATTGGTATCTTTGTAAACGGTTTCCCCGTCTTTAAGAGTAATTATCGGGAAACCGTAAAATTCCGTGCCTATGAAAGGCGAATTCACGCTCTTGGAAAGAATTTCTTCCGCCGTGTATATACGCGGATTGTCTATGTCGAGCGCAGTAAGATCGGCGCGCTCGCCTACTGCAACGCGGTTCACGGGAAGGGAAAAACGCTTCGCGGGGTTGTACGAAACGAGCTCGACGAAACGCTTGAAACTTATCCTGCCCGTCCTCACGAGTCCGGTATACACGGACGGCAACATCGTTTCGAAGCCGATTATACCGTTAAGCGCGGTATCGTAATCGCGCTTTTCCTCCCTCGAATGGGGCGCGTGGTCTGTAGCTATCATATCGGCGGTACCGTCGAGGACGGCGGTGACCGTCGCGCGCATGTCTTCGTAGGAACGGAGCGGCGGATTCATCTTGAAATTACCTTCGCGCGGCGCGAACCTTTCGCTTAAGAACAAATGATGCGGCGTTACTTCGGCTGTGACGTCGAGTCCCGCGCGCTTGGCAGCTCTCACCATAGCCCAGCTCTTCGCCGTCGAAAGATGGCAGAAATGATATTTGCAACCCGTTTCCCTCACGAGTTTCAGTTCTGATTCCACGGCGTATATCTCCGCTTCGGGAGAAGTGCCGTAGCCCTCTTTCTCGGCATGAGACGCTATTATCTTGCCGTATTTTTTTGCGATAAGCATCGCCTTTTTAAGAAGAGCCGCGTCGTTAACGCCCCTGCCGTCGTCGCTGAAAGCCCTTACGTAAGGCGCAAGTCCCTCGAGGTCGGCAAGTTCCTTCCCCCTCTCTCCTACGGTAACGGCGCCGAAAGGATAGACCGCCACTACAGCGTCCCTTGCGATGATGTCGGTCTCCGCCTTGAGATGCTCCGCGGAGTCAGGCACGGGGTCGAGATTGGGCATCGCCATCAAAGCGGTTATACCGCCTTTTGCGGCGCTTCGGGTTCCCGTAAGCACGGTTTCCTTATACTCAAACCCCGGTTCTCGTAAATGCGCGTGCACGTCGACGGCGCCGGGCATGACGAAGGCTCCGCGTAAATCGTAAGCCTCTGCCGTTGCGTCTTCCGCGGCGCATAAGGAAGTAATAAAGCCGTTCTCTACGGAAATATCGGCGCGTACGAGCTCGCCTTCGTCCGAAAGTATGCGGGCGTTGAAAAGTATTTTTTTCATCAGAGTTTACCCTCCAGCGCAAGCGTCAGCACCGCCATACGCACGTAGACGCCGTTGGTCATCTGCTTGTATATCCTGCTCTTGTCGCATTCGGCGACTTCGGAAGCTATCTCGATACCGCGGTTGATCGGCGCGGGGTGCATTATGATGGCGTTCGGCTTCATTTCCGCGACGCGCTCGACTGTAAGTCCGTACTTCGCGTGGTATTCCTCTTTGGTGATATTCATCTCCTGCTCGTGACGCTCGAACTGCACACGCAGAAGATTGATTATATCCATCTCCTTCACCGCTTTGTCAAGCTCTATATATTCCCCCGTCTTGTCCGAAAGCTGCGGCGGTCCCGATACGTAGACTTTCATACCGAGCCGCTTCATGACTTCGGAATTGCCGTGCGCCACGCGCGAATGCGATATGTCGCCTACCAAAGCTATTTTCAATCCCTCGAAAGCACCGAATTCCTCGTATATCGTCATAAGGTCGAGAAGCGTTTGCGTGGGGTGGTCGCTCGTGCCGTCGCCGCCGTTAAAAATAGGGACCTTGATCGTTTCCAAGTCCCTATAATAAACGTCTTTGGTATGCCTTATGACCACTCCGTCCACTCCGAGGCTCTCGAAAGTACGAACGGTATCGTAGAGCGTCTCTCCCTTGGAAACGCTCGACGAGGCTAGATTGAAGGAAAGCGGCGTAATGCCGAGGTTGATCATCGCCATCTGGAAGCTGTACTGCGTACGGGTGGAATTCTCATAAAAAAGGTTGACCATTTTCTTCCCGGGGAAGTTGATTGTCCAACCTTTTTTGAAACGAATAGCAAGCTCTATGATGTCCATTATTTCCGGCGTCGATAACGTTCTAAGCGTCAACAGTCCTCTCATACATACCTCTTGCGAATATTAAGTTTTGATTTTTGCTATTATAGCACACGCGCGTGAAAGTTGTAAAGCGATTCGTGCTCGATTTTCCTTATAAGAAAGAGGCTCCGCGATACCGCGGAGCCTCTTCGGATAACCGTGATCAAAGGAAGTATTTTACCCCCGAAGCGAATATCTTCATATCGTAATCGCCTTTCACGTTGAGATAGAGACCTTCGCGCCAGCGTTCGGCATGCCCCATTTTGCCGAATATCCTGCCGTCGGGAGATATTATGCCCTCGACCGCGCCCACGGAACCGTTGGGATTAAAGGGAGAGAGCATCGTGGCGTTGCCGAAAGGATCTGCGTACTGTGTGGCGATCTGCCCGTTTTTCACTAGAGTCGCCAGAGTGTTCACGTCGCATACGAATTTACCTTCGCCGTGGCTTACGGGAACTTTATAGACTTCGCCGGGTTTTACGCCTGTGAGCCAGGGAGAAGCGTCGGTCGCCACTCTCACTTCCACTATAGAGGAAACGTGTCGCGCGATATTGTTGAATGTGAGCGTCGCCGAGGAAGGGGTCATCGGCTCTATCTTACCGAAAGGCAGTAACCCGAGCTTGATGAGCGCTTGGAAACCGTTACATATACCGAGCGCGAGACCGTCCCTCGAATAGAGAAGTTGCTCTACGCCTTCTTTAAGAAGCGGATTGCGGAAAGCGGTCGCTATGAATTTACCGCTGCCGTCCGGCTCGTCGCCGCCGCTGAAACCGCCGGGGAACGCAATTATCTGAGAGGAATCGAGAAGCTTGCGCATGGCGGAAACAGACTGTTCTATATCTTGAGCGGATCTGTTCTTCACTACGAATATTTCGGGTATGCCGCCCGCCCTCGAGAAAGCGCCCGCCGTGTCGTATTCGCAGTTAGTGCCGGGGAAAACGGGTATGAACACTCTGGGTTTGCCGAATCCCGAAGAAGCGAAGGTCCTGCCTGACAGGAAAGAAGCGTTCTCGGCTTCGCCTACGGCGTCCGCCGTAGTCGGGAACACGCTCTCGAGCGTGGAAGTGAAAGACGCTACGAGTTCCTTGACGGAAATAAGCCTCGAGCCCTCTCTTATGACGGCTTCCGCGGAAAGAGTTCCTTTGAATTCCGCCGCGTGTAAATCCGTCCTTTCTCGCGTCACGAGGATAACGTCGCCTATCGCGGGAGTGAAATCGTCGCGCGTAAGGGCGCGTTCCAGTACCGCTCCGTGCATGTCGCCCATCAAAGAACGCGCGAGCGCGGCGGCAAAGCCGCCTTCTTCTATTACCGTAGCCGCGGTAACGGCGCCTTCCGCTATCAGTTTCTCTATGTCGGCGTACATTTTCATGAGCGCTTCGTAATCGGGGCGGTTGTATTCGTCGCGCTTCACTTTCAGCCGGTAAATATAGCCTTCGGCGGGGAACACGTTGGTCACGAGCCTGTCGTCCCTTCCCATACCCATAGCGAAAGCTATAAGCGTGGGCGGCACGTCGATATTCTCGAAGGTGCCGGACATGCTGTCCTTACCGCCTATCGCGGCGAGCTTCAGGTTATACTGGGCGTCGAAAGCGCCGAGGAGCGCTTCGAAAGGCTCTCCCCACCTCTTATCGTCCTTGTTGAGTCTCTTGAAAAACTCCTGGAGCGTAAGTCTTATCGTATCGAATCCGACGCCGGAAGCGACGAGCTTGGACGCCGCGGCGACTATCGCGTAGATCGCGCCGGTAAACGGCGAAGAGATCATGAGTCCGGGATACAGTCCGTAGGACGAGCAGGTCACGGTATGCGTAAATCCCGTTACGTGCGGTTTCGCGCCCATTATGAGTGCGGGAGTAAGCTGCGTTTTGCCGCCGAAAGGCATGTATACGCTGCCCGCTCCGATGGTCGAATCGAAAGTCTCTCCAGCACCTTTACGGGAACAGCAATCGAGCGACGCCAGCGTTAAGGAAAGCGCGTCGGCGGTCTTACCCTCGCGGACGAGTTTTTCAACCTCCTCTCCGAGCGTATCGAAATAATCGCTCACGCCGCTCTCCACAGTCACGTTCTGCTCTTGCTTCACGCCGTTGGTATCGAGGAAGGCGCGCTCGATGTCCACTATGGTTTCGTCTTTATAGAACATCCTGAGCCGCTCGGTATCGGTAATTTCCGCGACGACGGTAGCCTTCAGGTTCTCGCCTGCCGCAAGCTCGATAAAGCGAGCCGCGTTTTTCTTGTCCACCACTACCGCCATACGCTCCTGCGACTCGCTGATGGCAAGCTCAGTCGCGGTAAGTCCTTCGTACTTCTTGCTGACTTTGTCGAGACGTATGTCGAGACCTGCGGAAAGCTCTCCTATGGCGACGCACACGCCGCCCGCGCCGAAGTCGTTACAACGCTTTATCATGCGCGCCGCTTCGGGATCGCGGAAAAGCCTCTGTAACTTGCGTTCCTCGGGAGGATTGCCCTTCTGCACCTCCGCTCCGCACTCGTCTACGGAATGCACGTTGTGCGCCTTGCTCGAGCCTGTGGCGCCGCCGCAGCCGTCTCTTCCGGTATCTCCTCCGACGAGGAGAACGACGTCTCCGGGTTCCGGCGCGAGCCTTACCACGTTATCCGCGCGCGTCCCGCCGATCACGTAACCTGTCTCCAGCCTCTTCGCTTTGTAACGGTCGTTGTATACTTCGTGTACTATGCCGGTAGCAAGCCCTATTTGGTTGCCATAGCTACTGAATCCTGCCAAAGCCGTTTTCGTCAGCGTCCTTTGAGGAAGCTTACCGGGCAAAGTGGCGGAATAGCTTTCCAAGGGGTTGCCAGCGCCCGTTATGCGCATAGCCTGATAGACGTACGAGCGTCCCGCGAGCGGATCGCGGATCGCGCCGCCCAGACAGGTCGCCGCGCCGCCGAAAGGCTCGATTTCGGTGGGGTGGTTGTGGGTCTCGTTCTTGAACATTATGAGCCATTTCTCGTTTTTGCCGTCGTTATCCACTTCCGCGACTACCGAACAGGCGTTGATCTCCTCGGACGCGTCGAGATTGTCGAGGTAGCCTTCTTTGCGGAGAGCTTTCGCGGCGAGAGTGGCTATGTCCATCAGACAATAGTATTTGTCCTTCCTGCCCGCATACTGCTTATCGAAAATACTGCGGTAAAGCTCGAAGCTCTCCGCGATACGCGGGTTATCGGAAATTATCCTTACGTTCTTAATCTCGGTGAGGAATGTAGTATGTCTGCAATGGTCGCTCCAATAAGTGTCGATGACCTTAAGCTCGGTAAGCGTGGGATTCCTCCCTATCTTACGGAAGTAATCGCGTACGAAGCGCAGATCCTCGATCGTCATTGCGAAACCGAAGCCCGAGTAATACTTATCGAATTCTTCCTCGGTCATCGTCACGAAACCGTCTATCTCGACGCGCATCTTACCCGGTTCCTTGACCGACCTTTTGAGAGTCGCGGGCAATTCTTCCGAACCTTCCTTGCTGTCTACGGGATTTATAAGAAATTTACGCACTTTGTCGATGTCTTCTTCCGCAAGACCGTCGAACGCGTAAACGGTAGCGCATCTCACGGTCGGCCGCACTCCGGCAGTCAGTATCTGCACGCATTGCTCCGCCGAGTCGGCACGCTGATCGTACTGACCGTCGAGATATTCCACCACAAGGGTCTGTTTGCCTATAAGCGTGGAATCGTCGTCGTAAGTAATATCCACGGGAGGCTCCGAGAAGATTGATACGCGCGCTTTCTCGAGAGTCGCGGCGTCGATACCTTCGACGTCGTAACGGATAAGTCTCCTTAACCCCTTGACTTCTTTACCGATTAGCGTTTTGAGATCGCTTGCGAGTTTTGCGGTCGCGGGATCGAATCCCGCGCGTTTTTCGACGTAAATTCTGTTTACCATATTATTTGATCCCTATGTCTTTTCTGTAACGCATATCCTTGAAGGATATTTTGTCGATTTCGGCGTAGACCTTCTTGCGCGCGTCGGCAATATCCGAGCCGAGCGCGGTGAGCGCGAATACTCTGCCGCCGCTCGTGACGAGCGCTCCGTCCTTATACGCGGTGCCCGCGTGATAAAGTATGACGTCAGGCGTAAATTTGCCGAGCGTTATCGGATAGCCTTTGACTACGTTCTCGGGATAGCCTCCGCTTGCCGCCACTACAGTGAGCGCGGCGCGCTTGTCCCATTCTATATTCACCGCGTCGAGCCTTTCTTCGATTACCGCAAGCACTATTTCCGTAAGATCGGTCTTAAGGAGCGGCAAAACGACCTGCGTCTCGGGATCGCCGAAACGGGCGTTGTATTCTATCACTTTAACGCCTTTATCGGTCGCCATCAGCCCGAAATAGATCACTCCTTTAAAAGTTCTGCCTTCCTCGTTCAACCCTTTTATAGTGGGATAAACGATAGTTTCGAGCGTTTCGCGTTCGATCTCGGGTGTATAGACAGGCGTAGGCGCGAAGGCGCCCATTCCTCCCGTATTCAATCCTTTGTCGCCGTCGTAAGCTTTCTTGTGGTCCTGACTCGCCGGCATACACTTGACGCATTTGCCGTCGGTGAACGCGAGAACGGTCATTTCGCGCCCCGTAAGGAATTCTTCGATGACCACGGTATTGCCCGCGCCTCCGAATACCTTGGAGAGCATCATGTCGTCGAGCGCCTTGAACGCCGAATCGCGGTCGGGGCATATGATGACTCCTTTACCGAGCGCGAGCCCGTCCGCTTTCAAAACGACGGGAAAATCCTCCGCGCTCTCGAGATATGCGCGCGCTTTACCGTAGTTATCGAAAACTTCGTACTTCGCCGTGGGTATGCCGTGACGCATCATAAACGCTTTCGAAAACGCTTTGCTGCCTTCTATTATAGCGGCGTTCTTTCGGGGGCCGAAAGCCTTGACGCCTTCGGCTTCGAGCATGTCCACAAGCCCCGCCGCCAGCGGATCGTCGGGCGCGACGAATACGAGATCAATCGCGTTTTCTTTGGCGTAAGCGACGATTTTTTCGAGTTCCGTAGCCTTTATCGGCACGATCTCCGCTATCTCCGCTATTCCGGCGTTGCCGGGCGCGCAGTACAGCTTATCTGTAAGCGGGCTTTCCTTGAGTTTTCTGCATATCGCGTGCTCCCTTCCGCCGGAGCCTATTACGAGAATTTTCATGTCTTTTTTCCTTATCCGCGCCCGCGCCGACGCGGGCGTCAGTTATTTATGCCGTGTACGTAAATTGAGATTTGCCCGATTTCAATCCGGAAATCGGGCAAAATTTGCTTTTAATGCTTGAAATGGCGGCTTCCCGAGAATACCATCGCAATGCCGAATTCGTTGCATTTGTCGATACTGTCCTTGTCGCGTATCGAGCCGCCGGGCTGAACTATCGCCGTTATACCCGCTTCGTGCGCCGCGCAAACGCAGTCGTCGAAGGGGAAGAACGCGTCTGAGGCAAGCACGCAGCCTTTGGGATCGGCGCAATGCTCCGCCGCCTGCTCGGTAGCCCATATACGGTTGGTCTGACCGACGCCGATACCCTGGGTCTGCTCGCCTTTCGCTATAACTATGGCGTTGGATTTGCAGTGTTTGACCACTTTCATCGCAAATTCCATCGTCTTTTTCTCTTCCTCGGTGGGCGCTTTCTCGGTCACCACGTCCCACTTCGATATGACGCCCTGATCCTGCTCCTGCATGATGAGTCCGCCGTAGCACTTCTTGAATTCCATCGTGCCTTCGGGATTGGGTTCGCCCACGCCCACGCATTTGAGTACGCGGAGATTGGGTTTGGTTCTGAGCACTTCGAGCGCTTCGTCGGTGAAATCGGGCGCTATCACTATTTCAAGGAAAATCTTGACCATTTCGCGCGCGGTATCTCCGTCTACGGTGCCGTTAGCCGCGACAATCCCTCCGAATATCGACACGGGATCGCTCGCGTATGCGAGTTTGTACGCCTCGTATATGCTGTCCGCGGAAGCCACGCCGCAGGGATTGGCGTGCTTTACCGCCACAACGGTAGGTCTTCCCTTGAACTCCTTCAGAAGCTCCACCGCGCCGTTAGTGTCGTTGATATTGTTGTAAGAAAGCGGCTTTCCGTTGAGGAAAGTGGCGTTTATGAGCGAATTTTTCACGGGAATGACTTCGGAATAGGACGCGGCTTTCTGGTGAGGATTTTCGCCGTAACGCATCTCGTCCTTCTTCTCGTAAGCCAGAGTGAGCTGATCGGGGAATTCTATACCGAGCTTCTGCCTGAGATAGGTGGAGATGAGCGTATCGTAGACTGCCGTATGCTGATACACCTTATACATAAGATATTTGCGGGTTTCCATGGTTACGGCATCCGCTTTCATCTCGCCGAACACGCGCTCGTAGTCTTTCGGGTCAACTATGACTATGACGTCCTGGAAGTTTTTCGCCGCGGAGCGCAACATAGTGGGTCCGCCTATGTCGATATTCTCGACCGCTTCCTGGAAATCTATCCCTTCACGCATGATCGTCTGCTTGAAAGGATAAAGATTGACGATGACCACGTCGATAGTATTGATGCCGAGCTTATCGAGCTGAGCCATGTGTTCGGGATCGGAGCGCATCGCGAGCAGTCCCGCGTGAACCGCCGGGTGCAAAGTTTTTACTCTGCCGTCGAGGCATTCCGGGAAACCCGTAACGTCGCTTATGTTGATGACCTGAAGTCCCGCTTCCTTGAGGACTTTATAGGTCCCGCCCGTGGAGATTATCTCGTAGCCGAGATCGTTAAGCGTCGTGCACGCTTCAACTATGCCTGTCTTGTCCGAAACGGAAACTAAAGCTCTCTTTTTCATATTCGCTCCTCTTTTATAAGTTTTTCGATTGTTTCAGGTAATAATTTATGTTCCTTCTCGAGTATCCTCGCCTGTAAAGTTTCGGGTGTGTCGTAGGGATAAACGGGAACTTCGGCGCGGTCTATGATCTCGCCCGTGTCGGTGCCTTCGTCCACGAAGTGCACGGTGCAACCCGATTTTTTCACGCCTGCTTCGAGTACCGCTTTGTGCACTCTCAAGCCGTAGAAGCCTTTACCCCCGAAATCGGGAAGCAACGCGGGATGGATATTGATTATGCGTCCGCGGAAAGCTCTGACTATATTCGGCGTAAGTATCGTGAGATAGCCGGCAAGGACTATAAGATCCACGCCGTCGTCTCTGAGTTCTGCTATCACTTCTTCGTACATATCGTCGAGCGCGTCGTACTTCTGCTTGTCGTAAACGCTTACGGGAATTCCGGCGCGGTTAGCTCTCGATATTGCGTAGATACCTTCGCGGGAAGCGATGCACTTCGCTATCTCGGCATGTACTTCTCCCGCCTCTACGGCGTTGATTATACTCTGAAAATCGGTGCCGCCGCCCGAGACGAATACAGCTATCTTTTTCATACGAGTTCCACTCCTTCGCCCTTGACGACGGATCCGATGACGTATGCTTTTTCTCCTTTCCCGTTCAGATACTCCGTCACCTCTTTTGCGTATTTCGGGCTGACGCAAACGACCATTCCGATACCCATATTGAAGGTATTGTACATTTTCCTGTCCTCGATGCCGGCGCGTTCCCTAAGCATCTCGAATATGGCGGGAATCTTATACGAATTCTTCACGACGCGCACTCCGAGCCCTGCGGGTATAATGCGCGGAATATTCTCTATGAAGCCGCCGCCGGTAATGTGCGCGATACCTTTCACCTCGTAACGCGAGATAAGATCTAGTATCGCTTTTACGTAAATGCGGGTGGGCTTGAGAAGCGCGTCCGCATACGTCGTACCGAGGCGCTCGTCGTAACGCATAAGTTCCTCTTTGACGGGCGGGAAAAGTTTGCGCACGAGCGAATAGCCGTTGGAGTGTATACCGCTCGAAGCGAGTCCTATCAATACGTCTCCTTCCTTTATTCCGGAGCCGTTTATGATCTTGTCGCGCTTGGCGGTACCGCAGGAAAAGCCCGCTATGTCGTACTCATCCTCTAAGTAGAAGCCGGGCATTTCGGCGGTCTCTCCGCCGATCAGAGCGCAACCCGCCATGCGGCAGCCTTCGGCAACGCCTTTCACTATTTCCGCCACCTTCTCGGGTACGAGCTTCGACAGAGCGATATAGTCGAGGAATATAAGCGGACGCGCGCCCTGACAAACTATGTCGTTGACGCACATTGCGACGGCATCGATACCTATGGTATCGTGCTTCCCGGTCACGAAAGCGTATTTGAGTTTGGTGCCCACGCCGTCGGTACCCGCTACGAGCACGTCTCCCGTGGGAGAGTCGTCCAGCGCGTAAAATCCGCCGAAAGACCCGAGATCGCCCACGACGCGCTCGTCGTAAGTGGATTTGACATACTCTTTCATGAGTTTGACCGCGGAATATCCCGCTTCGACGTCTACGCCCGCCTGTTTGTAATCGATAGCCATAATGTCTCCTTATAATGTCGGCATCAGCCGCTTATTCGTTGGCGGTCTTGTCGCCTTTCACCACGGATTCCACGGTCTCCGCATAGTCCGCGTTGAAGCAGCCGGTGCAGTAATCCTTGCCGCCGCAAGCCTTCTTGAGAAGTTCGAGAGGAATATAGTGGAGGGAATCCGCGCCGATGATCTTGCATATCTCGTCCTCGTTGCGGTAACCGCCTATGAGCTGCTCCTTGGTCTCCATATCGACGCCGAAATAACACGGGAATTTAACTACGGGAGAAGCCACTATCATATGGACCTCGGTAGCGCCGGACGCGCGCAGAAGGGAAATTATCTTCTTGCTCGTCGTACCGCGCACTATGCTGTCGTCGATGAGGATAAGGCGTTTGCCTTTGATGTTGGAACGGAATGCGTTGAGTTTGATTTTCACGCTCGATTCGCGCTGGGACTGTTCGGGCTGAATGAACGTGCGCCCGATATAACGGTTTTTGCTCAAAGCGTCAACGTACGGAAGTCCGCTCGCCTCGGCGTAACCGCGCGCCGCTACCACTGCGGAATCGGGGACTCCCGACACTATGTCGGCATCGATTTTATAGAGCTCCGCAAGCATCCTGCCGCATTCGTAACGCGAATCGTATACGCTCACGTCGTCTATCGTGGAATCGGATCTGGCAAGATAGACGTACTCGAAGATACAGGGCTTCATACTGGGATCGGCGTATCTCGAGGAAGTCAGTTTGCCGCCGGATTCGACGGTGATTATCTCTCCGGGATTGACGTCGCGGATGACGCGCGCGTCTATCGCGTCGAGCGCGCAGGACTCGGAAGCGAACAGTACGTCGCCGTCCTTTTCGCCCATAACGAGGGGTTTGAGTCCGTATTTGTCACGTACCGCGATTATTTTGTCTCCGGTGAGGATAACGAGCGCGAAAGCGCCTACGAAACGCTTGCAAGCCTCGTGGATGCCCTGCTCCACGGACTCGGTGCTGTACTCGTTGATGAGCGCGGCTATGACTTCGGAATCGGTGGACGACTGGAAAATATGTCCGTGTTTTATCATCTCGTCGCGGATAGCCGTGCTGTTAACGATGTTTCCGTTATGGGCAAGAGCCATTCTGCCGTATCTGCCGTAAAATACCACGGGTTGCGCGTTGATGACGTTGGAAGATCCGGTCGTCGAATACCTTACGTGTCCGATCGCCGCTTTGGTATCGGGAAGGAGCGCAAGTTCCTCTTCGCTGAATACTTCGCTCACCAGCCCCATGTTCTTATAATAAGCGACCTTGTTGCCGTCGTAGGATACGGCTATGCCCGCAGATTCCTGACCGCGGTGCTGGAGCGCGAAAAGCGCGAAATAAACTTCGCGCGCGAGCGGTTTTTTCTTGGTGGACTGAACGCCCACGATACCGCATTCCTCGTGAACGCCCATTTCTTTTGCCGGTATAATTACTGATCTCATGTTAACTCCGTTATTCCTGTTTTCCGAGCAAACGTTTCATTACTTCCTGATACGCGTCTTCCACTCCGCCCATATCTCTGCGGAAACGGTCCTTGTCTAGCTTCTCGTGAGTGGTGGAATCCCAGAACCTGCATGTGTCGGGAGAAATCTCGTCCGCAAGGATTATTTCGCCGTGGAATATGCCGAACTCGAGTTTGAAGTCGATGAGATCGATGTTGATCCCCTTGAAAAACGCTTTCAGTATCTCGTTGATCTTTAGCGCCATATCTTTGATCTTCCTGAGGTCTTCTTCGGTGGCGATACCCATAGCAAGCGCATGATAATCGTTGATCATCGGGTCGCCGAGCTCGTCGTTTTTATAAGAGAACTCGAGAACGGGACAAAGCAAAGACGCGCCTTCCGGGTATCCGATACGCTTGCTTAGGGAGCCTGCCGCCACGTTTCTGACGATGACTTCGAGAGGAACTATCTTCACTTTCTTCACCAGGGTTTCGGTGTCGGAAAGCTCTTTCACATAGTGGGTGGGTATGCCCTTTGCTTCGAGCATACGGAAAAGCATATTGGAAGCGCGGTTGTTGACGGAGCCTTTGCCGAGGATCTGTCCTTTTTTGAGTCCGTTGAACGCAGTCGCGTCGTCTTTATAAGATACGAGCACGAGATCGGGATCGGAAGTTGCGAATACTTTTTTCGCTTTTCCTTCGTAGAGTTGTTCGAGTTTCTTTACGTTTTCGTACATGGTTATTTCCTCGCTGATTGTTTTCGTTATTTCAATATTGTCGCGCGAAGTTCTAAAGCTCCGCGATCATATCCTCTATCGCTCGGTCGTCGCGCAGAATGTCTTTTTTCATTTTCTCCTTGCGTTCCTTAAGAGCTTCGGCAAGTCCGTCGTCGGAAAGTGCGAGTATCTGCGCCGCAAGGAGCGCTGCGTTCTCGGCGGCGTTCACTCCCACAGTGGCGACAGGTATCCCCGAAGGCATCTGCGCCGTGGATAAAAGGCTGTCCAGTCCGTCCATAAACGAGGACTTGATCGGAAGTCCTATCACGGGAAGCGCGGTATGCGCCGCGCATACGCCCGCAAGGTGCGCGGCTTTGCCCGCGCAACATATCAATACGCCGTAACCCGCGTCCGCTGCGCCCGAAGCGAAAGCCGACGCTTCTTCGGGAGTACGGTGCGCCGAAAGCACTCTCGCCGTCACGTCTACTCCGAAAAGTTTCAATGTTTTGTATGCCGGCGCGACCACAGGCGCGTCGGACTTGCTCCCCATGATGATTGCGACTTTTTTCATACTGCCTCCGTAAACAAAAATGCACGGCGCAAATACTCCGTGCATGTTTCAATAGTTATTTTTTCCGCGCGCCGCCGCTCACTCCGAGACGAACGGGTATCTGTCCCGAAAAGATACGTTTATCAGCCTTATATGCAATTAAGTTCATATACGCTTAACCTCCGGCGCGATACGCATAGATTATACCAAATAGCCCCCTTCAATGCAAACGTTTTAAGGGTACAAAATAAAGATTTTGCCGTGTCTGCGCCGAGGCTCAAATTCCTTGACAACGACGTTCGATTAACCTACAATTAACGTATCGAAAGATAAAAAGGAGAGCAAGATGTCCGAACCGAAGATACTCGACGGCAGAGCTTTAGCCAAAGAGATAGAAGCCGA
The DNA here is from genome assembly GCA_944349735.1 of uncultured Clostridia bacterium. Taxonomy (GTDB): domain Bacteria; phylum Bacillota; class Clostridia; order Christensenellales; family DTU072; genus Stercoripulliclostridium_A. Next base: position 17,026 of record CALVNM010000029.1, read on the forward strand.
ACTCAGCGCTAAAGTAAGCGCGCACAAAGAAAAAACCGGCAAGACACCGGTGCTTGCCACGATACTCGTAGGCGAAAATCCCGCCTCCGTGACCTACGTCCGCATGAAGGGAAATGCCTGCCGGCGCGTGGGGATAGAGCCGCTCAAAGTGGAACTTCCCGAGACAACCACTACCGAAGAACTGCTCGCTGAGATAGCCAAACTCAACGCGGACGACAACGTGTGCGGCATACTTCTTCAGCATCCCGTACCCCGCGGCATAGACGAACAGCTTTGCTTCAATTCGATAGCTCCCGAGAAAGACGTCGACGGCGTGAACGTGACCTCTTTCGGTGCGGTCACGATGGGCGACAAGAAGGCGTATAAATGCGCGACTCCCTATTCCATAATGACGATACTTACCCGCTACGGCGTGGAACTCGAAGGTAAAGAAGCCGTGGTCATCGGCAGAAGCCCCATTCTCGGCAAGCCCGTAGCAATGCTTCTTCTGAACGCTAACTGCACCGTCACCGTCTGCCACTCCCGCACCAAGAATCTTCCCGAGATAGTAAAAAGAGCGGATATAGTAGTAGCCGCCGTCGGCAAACCGAAGTTCGTCAAAGCCGAATGGATCAAGCCGGGCGCCGTGCTCGTGGACGCGGGATATAACGAAGGCAACGTGGGAGACATCGACCTCGAGAATGCCGCGCCGCTTTCCTCGGCGTATACGCCCGTACCGGGCGGCGTCGGACCCTGCACCATAGCAATGCTTATGTCCCAGACCGTGGAGAGTTTTTTGGCTAAAGAGTAGTCTTTGCGCGAGAATTTAAGAAATAAAGAGTAAGCGTTCCGAGAGTAAACCGAGGAACGCTTTTCTTTTGCCGTTCGCAATACTTTTTTCATAAGGTTGATAAATCGCGCAAATCCTTCCCTTTAGCCAAAAAAAGCCGCGCAAAAACGCCCTTTTGAGCCCTTCCGCGCGAAGACGTATATTCTCTGTATGCCTCTCGGTCACATACATTAGTATGTTCCCTGCGGCACTTCGCGCGGAATCATCTCAAAATTACTG
>CALVNM010000030.1 GCA_944349735.1 uncultured Clostridia bacterium
AGCGGCTCGAACGACAAGACTCTTATACTCGTCGCCACTTCCGGCGATACCGGTAAAGCCGCGCTCGAGGGCTTCAAGGACGTAGAGGGCACGGAGATAGTAGTTATTTATCCCTCCGAAGGCGTCAGCGAGATGCAGAAGCTCCAGATGCAGACCTCCTTGGGCAAGAACGTCCACGTCATAGGTATCAAAGGCAATTTCGACGACGCGCAGACCGCCGTCAAACGCATATTCACAAGCGAGGAAGCCAAGGCGCGCTTCAAGGAGCTGGGCTATTCATTCTCCTCCGCCAATTCCATCAACTGGGGAAGGCTCGTTCCTCAGATAGTGTATTACGTTTCGGCGTATCTCGACCTTCTCGGAACGGGCGAAATAGACGAGGACGAACCTGTCAATTTCGTAGTGCCTACCGGTAACTTCGGCAATATCCTCGCGGGATATTATGCCAAGAGAATGGGGCTTCCGATCAATAAACTCATAGTAGCGAGCAACGTAAACAACGTGCTTACGGACTTCTTCAACGACGGGAAATACGACGTCAACCGTCCCTTCCATAAGACGATGTCTCCGTCAATGGACATACTCGTGAGCAGCAATCTCGAAAGACTTCTTTTCGAACTCGGCGGCAGAGATCCCGCGTTCGTGAGGAAGATCATGGAAGAACTTAAGATATACGGAAGTTATACCGTGGAGCTTGAGTCGATACACGAGAAACTCCCCGAATTCGCGGGATATTATTCGGACGAGGCGGATACTTCTGAGGCGATAGACAATTTCTTCGAGAATTACGACTATCTGCTCGATCCGCATACCGCTGTTGCGGTCAGCTCTTATTACGATTACGTCGCGGATACGGGAGACCAGACCAAGAGCGTCATCGTGTCCACGGCAAGCCCTTATAAATTTGCCCACGACGTATACGAGTGTCTCACCGGCAACGACGAGAAAGACGCTTTCAAAGCGGTCAAGCGTCTGCGCCAGTACACCATGACGGAAGTGCCTCCGCAGATCGCGGAACTCGAGAGGCTTCCCGTGCTTCACGATACCGTAGTGGAAACTAAAGACATCGAAAGCGCGATATTCGCGTTATTCGAGAGATAGATCGGGAGAACATATGACCGAACAAAGCAACGTCGAACGTAAAAAAATCGTCTACAGCGGCATTCAGCCGACGGGAATAATCACGATAGGCAACTATATCGGCGCGATCAATAACTGGCTCGGTATGCAGGACGAATACGACTGTATATTCGGGATAGCAGATCTCCACGCGCTTACGGTAAGGCAGGTCCCCGCCGAATACAGAGCGAGGGCGACTTCTTTTTTCGCGCAGTATCTTGCCTGCGGGCTGGATCCCGAAAAATCGATACTGTATTTCCAATCGCACGTCGCGGAGCATTCGGAGCTTGCGTGGATACTCAACTGCTACACTTATGTCGGAGAGATGCAGCGCATGACGCAGTTCAAGGATAAGTCCGCAAAGCACGAGGATAACGTCAATATGGGACTTCTGGATTATCCCGTATTGATGGCGGCGGATATTCTTCTTTATCAGACTTCGCTGGTGCCCGTAGGGATAGATCAGAAGCAGCATCTCGAGATAGCGCGAGATATAGCGACGCGCTTCAATAACATCTATTCGCCCACGTTCACCGTGCCGGAAGCGTATATAGCTAAGAGCGGCGCCAAGATAGCAAGCCTTCAGAACCCTTCGGCGAAAATGAGCAAGTCCGATCCCGATCCGAATGCCGCCGTGTCCATAATAGACGATCCCGACACGATAATGCGCAAATTCAAGAGGGCGGTCACCGACTGCGAACCGGTGGTCGAATACCGTGAGGATAAGCCCGGGGTAAGCAATCTTCTGACGATATTCTCTGTGATGACGGGAAGGAGCATAGATTCTCTCGTGGAGGAGTATCACGACACGGGTTACGCCAAATTCAAAGCCGACTGCGGCGAAGCCGTGGTGGAGAAGCTGCGTCCCGTCCGCGAAGAATATTTAAGGCTTATGGACGACAAGAAATATCTTGCGGACGTCGCCGCCAAGGGTGCGGAAAGGGCGCGCCGTATCGCCGCTCGCACCATGACGAAAGTCAAGAAGAAGATAGGACTGGTTCTCGCTTAGGATGTTCGGATACGTGACCGCCGACAAACCCAATATGCTCATCAAGGATTACGCGACGTATCGCGCGTATTATTGCGGACTTTGCAAGACGATAGCCCGTAAGTATCCTCCGATGATGAGAATGACGGTCAATTACGACATAGCTTTCCTTAGCCTGATAGCGCATAATTACGCAAGGCTCGAGCCTGAATTCCGTAACGAAAGATGCGTGGTGCATCCCGTAGGTAAAAAGTTTACGGTGGTATGCAACGACCCCATACAGGAAAGAATTGTTGACATCAATACCATTTTAGGGTATTATAAGGTATACGACGACGTCACGGACAGAGGGGGAATAAGACATCGTATCGCGCGCGCATATCTCAAAGGAAAATATAAGCGCGCCGCACGTAAATTCCCCGACCTCGATAAAGCGCTCCGTAAATGTTTCGGCGAGCTGAGCGATCTCGAAAGAGCCGGCTCGCGCGATATAGACGCTTTATGCGCCACGTCCGCGGACATGCTCGTTGCGGTAGGTAAGGCGGCGTGCCCGAATCCGGACGAACATTTGTTGAGACTTTGCGACAACCTCGGCAGATGGATATATCTTATCGACGCATACGACGATATGCGTAAGGACAAGGAGAAAGGCGCCTTCAATCCGTTGCTTCCCGAAGGAGGCGAGCTGAGCGACGAAGTCGTGGACAATATTAGTTCGGTCGTCAAGGAAAAGCTGTACGGCTATATCCGCGAGATACGCTCGGCGTACGACCGTATGTATATAACCGTATCCGAAGCCCCGCTGTCCAACGTGATATATCTGGGGCTCAGAGCAAGAACGGACGCGGTACTCGAATCGAGAGGTATGAAATGCAGAAAGACCCTTTTGTGATACTCGGAGTAAGCGATCAGGTTACCCAAAACGAGCTTTACGAAGCGTATAGAGCCAAGCGCAGAGAATGGGAACCCAAGCGCTTCGCGGTAGGGGAAGAAGGCGCGGAGGCATGCGAAAAACTCGATGAGATCGAGCAGGCTTACCGTGAAGCGGACGAGATACTGAAGTCGAGGTATTACGTTACGGAAAGCCCCGACAAACTCAAGGAAGCAGACGCTCTGATAAAGAAGGGCAGTTACGACGAAGCCCAGAGCGTCCTGGACGCCATGTCCGAGCGCACGGCGGAGTGGCACTTCCTTCAGTCGATAATATTCTACGCCAAGAAGCGCGAAGCGGAGGCGAAAGAGCAATTACGCACCGCCGTGAGCATGGATCCCGGCAATTCCAAATACACCGAAGCTCTCAACCATATGGAGGGGAAAGTGAATTCCGATAATACTACCGGCGCGGGACGCAGCCGCGTGTACGCTTATCGTGACGACAACGAAAGATCTTACCGCGACGAGGATTATTACCGTCAGCAACAACGCGGCATGAGCCCTTGCGACTGTTGTGCGGGACTTATGTGTGCGGACTGCTGCTGCGAATGTATGGGCGGCGATCTTATTTCCTGCTGTTAGCGATGCAGAGATTTTCCGCAAAAAAAATCGCCCTCGCGGGTATCGGGGCAGCGATAGCTTTGGGGGCGGTCATCGCCTCCTTTTACGTTCCCAATCTTTCGCTTACGTTCAACATTGTGGCGGCTGCGGGGATCATGCTTCCGCTTACGATGAAGTATTACCGCGAAGCCGTACTTGCTTACGTCGCCGTATGCGGATTAGGCGCGATATTTGCCAACATTCACATTCTGTCCTTCGTCCTCATAGGCGGCTCTTATACGATTGCCACAGTGGCGATGCACAACAACAGGGATAAATTGAAGCCCGTTTTCGCATATCTCATCAGGATCGCGTATTCATGTTTCGTGTTTTTCGTAGTGTACTATCTTACGGATATACTTTTCGTGAATCTCGAGGCGCTCAATATATCGCTCGGCTCCGCCGCAATCACGTATCTCGTGCTGAATCTCTGTTTTACGGCCGCTTTCATAGTGTACGATATTCTTTTGAGATGGGGGTACGATTACGCGATACCTATAGTCGAGAAAATAACTCGCAACATGCATTGAAAACCGGAAAGAAAACGCGAGGCGTCAGGCCTCGCGTTTTCTTTCCGGCGGAAGTATTTCGCACAGATATATCACGCCCGTCATCATCACGTCCGCGATGTGACGGTTGACTATCCTGTAGAATATTATCTTCCCTTCTCGTCTCGTGGATACGACCCCCGCGTCGCGCAGCAATTTGAGTTGATGGGACACGGTAGTCTGATTGAGGTCGAGAAGCATCGCTATGTCGCTTACGCAAAGTTCGGCTATAGACAAAGCGGAAAGCATTTTCATTCGGGTCACGTCCGAAAATATGGAGAAGAAGGCGCACATGTCCGAGAGATCCGCGTTGGACGGAAGATAACGCCTGATGAGTTCCGACGTCGCTTCGTTTACTACCGGTTCTTCCATACAGCCTCCTTTACGCTATCCGCATTATAATGCTCTCACAAACGCGTTTTCTCGTGCATATTGTGGAATGACTACAAATTTTGTCGGAGGTCATTATGAACGGGAACAGCTCTACTCTTGCCATGTTGCTTATCGTGCTTTGTTGCGGTTGCGGCGACTCCGGCTTCTGCAATAACCAGTGCCTTGCGCTCTTATTGATAATCCTTTGTTGCGGCGGCGGTTGTCCCGGAAGTTCGGTGAACGATTCCACCGTAACGAGCGTCTTGTGAGCGCATTGCCTTGACGGCGGCGGCGCGCGGTGGTACTATGGATATATGGTACATATCGGCAACGACTGGGACGAGATACTCGCGGCGGATTTCAATAGCGACTGGTACGCCGCGCTTCGCAGATTCCTCGCGGAGGAATACCGTACTCATACGGTCTATCCCGACATGTACGACATCTTCAATGCGCTCAAGACCACTTCTCTCGAATCTACCCGCGCGGTAATACTCGGACAGGATCCTTACCACAATCCCGGGGAAGCGCACGGAATGTGCTTTTCGGTAAAACCCGGGGTACGCGTTCCGCCGTCTCTTATGAATATCTTTAAGGAGCAAAGCGAGGATCTGGGTAACTATATTCCCAATAACGGTTACCTGATGCCGTGGGCAAAGCAAGGCGTCCTCCTTCTCAACACCGTACTTACCGTGAGGAAAAACGAACCTTTCTCTCACCGCGGGAAGGGATGGGAAAACCTCACCGATTCCGTGATCGGAGCGTTGAACGAGCGCAAAGAGCCGGTGATATTCCTTCTTTGGGGAAGTCCCGCCAGGGCGAAAAAGAAACTTATAACTAACGGAAGACACTTTATATTCGAAGCTGCGCATCCCTCTCCGCTTTCGGCGCATAACGGCTTTTTCGGGTGCAGGCATTTTTCCAAAGCGAACGCCGTGCTGGGCATGATAGGCAGAGAGCCGATAGACTGGCAGATACCCAATATTTGAATTGAGACGCCGTATCCGACCGCCTAAGGGCGGTTTTTTTCATTTAGTCGTTGATATTTATATTTACGCTATGATATAATTAATGCGGTATATCCTCACGGCTTTTACGGGATATAAGCAAAGGAGCTGATTTTTATGGATTTCGAAAAAGAGATCATGACGCGAGCAAACTGGATCAAAGACATACTTGCGGAGACTGGTGCCAAAGGTATCGTATTCGGCTCCAGCGGAGGCAAGGACTCCGCGCTCGTAGGTATTCTTTCGCGTATCGCTACCCCGAACGTAACCGGTATTATCATGCCTTGCGGTTCGCGGAGAAATTACGAAAAAGACAAGCGTTACGCCCTCGATCTTGCCGAAAAATTCGACATCAAGACTCTCGAGGTCGATCTTACGCCGGTCAAAGAAGCTTTCGTTGCGGCAGTGGAAGCGCTCGACGAGAGCCAGACTCCGATGGCTTACGCCAACATGAATCCGCGGCTCAGGATGATAACCTTGTACAATTACGCGCAGCGCAAAGGTTATCTCGTCGCGGGTACCGGTAACAGAAGCGAGATTCGCATGGGGTACTTCACCAAATGGGGAGACGGCGCATACGATTTCAATCCTATAGGCGATCTCACCGTTACCGAAGTTTACAAGCTGCTCACTTATCTCGAATGTCCTCAGGAGATCATCGACGAGCCGCCGTCGGCGGCGCTTTTCGAAGGGCAGACCGACGAAGCCGAGATGGGCGTGAGTTACGCGGACATCGATCGCTACATCCTTACCGGGGTAGCCGAACCCGAAGTCAAGAAGATCATAGACGACGCCGACAAACGGGCGGGGCACAAGCGCTCTTTGGGCAGAATCTATCCGAGATGACAAACTATGCGGTTCTCAACCGATCAATCACGTAGGAGTGCGTATGAAAATAAAAGAAATTGTTGATACCCTCGAGGCGACCGTATATTACGGCGAAGAGCTTATGGACGTGGATATACATTCCGCGTGCGCCTCGGATATGATGAGCGACGTATTGGCGTTCGTCAAGGATCAGGCGTTGCTTATTTCCGGATTATGCAATCCGCAGGTAGTGCGTACCGCCGACATGATGGACATCAGATGTATCGCTCTCGTACGCGGTAAACAGCCCACCGACGATATGCTCGCCATCGCAAGACAGAAGGAGATAGCGATAATATCGAGCGATTACCGCATGTACACCGCTTGCGGCTTGCTGTATGCGCGCGGATTACAGCCCGGAGACAGTAAAGTATGAGCGGGTTGCATCTCGAATTCGACGTGGCGGGCAACAATTTCGTATCCGCGGGAAGCGCGTCCGACGAGGTCAAAAAGACCCTGAAAATGCTGGGCGTCGATCCCGTAGCGGTACGTAAAGTGGCTATAGCCATGTACGAAGGGGAAATCAATATGGTGATCCATGCGGGCGGCGGCAAAGCCTCCGTGGACATCGACACGGACAAGGTGAAGATAGTGCTTGCCGACGAAGGACCCGGGATCCCGGACATCGCGCTTGCGATGAAGGACGGGTATTCCACCGCGCCGGACGCGATACGCGATCTCGGATTCGGAGCGGGCATGGGACTTCCCAACATGAAAAAGTACACCGACGAAATGAAAATCGACAGTACCGTCGGCGTGGGTACTACCGTGACTATGGTGGTCAATCTCCGTTGACCGAAACTTACCGCTCGGGGCGGTAAAGGAGCCGGATATGTCTGACAAAAGTTTACATACCGTTATGCTTGACGCGGACAGGTGCAAGGGTTGCATATCCTGCATGAAGCGTTGCCCTACGGAAGCCATTCGCGTCCGCAACGGCAAAGCCAAGGTGCTTTACGATCGCTGCATAGGTTGCGGCGAATGCGTGCGCATGTGCCCGCACCAGGCTAAACTTCCCGCATACGATCCCTTCGATTCCATTTTCGATTACAAATACCGTATCGCGGTGCCGGCGCCGTCGCTCATAGGACAGTTCAACAATCTCGAGAACGTGGATCTCATACTGAACGGACTTCTCGAACTCGGCTTCGACGACGTATTCGAAGTCGCGCGCGGAGCGGAACTGATCAGCGAGGAAACGCGCAACATAATGCGCGAAGGGAAGGTTAAGAAACCTATAATAAGCTCCGCGTGTCCCGCTGTACTCGAGCTTATCATGATGAAGTACCATTCGCTCGCGTCGCACGTGCTCGATCTTGTGGCGCCCGCGGACGTTGCGCTCCGCCTTGCACGCGAGGAAGCGGAAGCGAAGGGCATACCCTCCGAAGACATAGGCGTTTTCTTCATATCTCCCTGCCCCGCCAAGGTATACGCGCTCAAGACAGGCATGGGACTTAAAAAACCGGCCGCCGACGGCGTGCTGTCGGTAAGCGAAGTGTATTTCAAGCTCCTTTCGGTCATGCCGAAGATCAAAGAGATAAAACATATCAGCAAAACCGGAATTCTCGGAGTGAGGTGGGCGGCTTCGGGCGGAGAGTCCTTGGGTATTTTCCAGGACAGATACCTCGCCGCGGACGGCATCGAGAACGTCAATAACGTCTTGCGAGCCATGGAGGACGGCAACCTCAATTATATAGATTTCGTCGAACTCGGAGCATGCACCAGCGGTTGCGTGGGCGGGGTCCTGAACGTCGAAAACCCCTTCGTGGCAAGAGTAAGGATTCGCGCTTTGCGGCATAAACTCCCGCCGCTCGACAATCACCTCGACGAGGTGGACAAGCCACGCGAGTTTTATCATTGGGAAGTGACTCCGGAAGCGAAAGACGTCTACAGACTCGATTCCGATTTCAGCGTGGCGATAGAGAAGATGAGAGCCATAGAGCAGATATACGCGGAGCTTCCGCACCTTGACTGCGGCGGGTGCGGCGCGCCGAGTTGCAGAGCGTTCGCGGAGGACGTCGTGAACGGCGAGACGACGCTCGACATGTGTACGCGGAGGGAAAAATAATGAAACTGAAAGACATAATAGCCGCGCTCGACGCCGAAGTCGTTTACGCCGAGGATACCGAGAAGGAGATAAGCGGCGGATATTGCGGAGATTTTTTAAGTTTCGTGATGGCCAATGCGCCAGCGGGCTGCGCCTGGTTCACCGTGATGAGCAATCATAATGTCGCCGCGGTGGCGGCGCTTACCGAGGTAGGCGTTACCGTTCTGTGCGAGGGCGTCAGACCGGACGAGCAGTTGAAAGCAAAAGCCCAGGGCAGGGGACTCGATCTCATCGTAACGTCCAAGCCCGTATTCGAAGCGGTAAAAGCGCTCGATCTTTAATTTACGTAATGAAGTATCTTTACGATCTGCACATTCACAGCGCGCTGTCGCCGTGTGCGGACAATTCAATGACTCCCGTATCGATAGTGGCTCAGGCGAGCGCCGTAGGCCTCGAGATAATAGCCATTACCGACCATAACTGCGCGCGTAACGTGCGGAGCGCGGTAGAAGTGGGCGAAGCGCTCGACGTGCTTGTCGTACCGGGCGCGGAGATACAGACCAACGAGGACGTTCATGTGGTCTGTCTGTTTCCCGATTGCGACGCGCTCGACGCTTTTATGGAGAAGATACCTTTCTCGGAACTTCTCAACGACGTCGACGCTTTCGGCGAACAACTCGTCGTAAACAGCGACGACGAAGTCGTGGACACGGAAAAAAGACTTCTGCTTTGCGGTGCCGGGATCAGCGAGACGGAATTGTATAAACTCGCGGCACGGTTCGGCGGAGTGGCGGTTCCCGCTCACGTCGACAGGGAAGCTTACGCCATGCCCGCAGTGCTCGGCGGCGTGCCGGAGTATTATAAAGCCGTTGAATTTTCCGCTTACGGCGAAGGAATGCCCGGATACGAAGACAAAGTGACAATTACCGATTCCGACGCTCATTACCTCGAAGATATAGGAAAAAAACGCAATTTTATCGAACTTCCGGAGCGTACCGCGAAGGCGTTGATCGACCTTCTGAGAAGGGAATGACCGATCTCTTAAATTTCTTTCGGAAATATTCAAATACTCTTTTCATCGGTGTTCGTTTTATGTTATAATTATTTTGCGCGTGTTGCACGCGCGTATTAGCATTAAAAACTCATTCTCTGGAGGAATCAATGGCAAAGATCAAATTAACGAAAGTTCCTTTTGCCGGCACGCCCGAACAGGCGAAACAACTCGAAGAAAGGCTCGAAGCGCTTAAATCGGTTCCGGGCGGGTTGATGCCGGCATTGCAGCAGGCGCAGGATATTTACGGATACCTGCCCATCGAAGTGCAGATGAAGATCGCCGACACTCTCAACGTTTCCCTCGAGGAAGTGTTCGGCGTAGCGACATTCTATTCGCAGTTCACTCTCAATTATCGCGGCGAATATCAGGTGTCGGTTTGTCTCGGCACGGCGTGCTACGTCAAAGGCGCGGGAGACATCATCAACGCTCTCAAACAGAAGATCGGCATCGATTCCGGAGAATGTACCGAGGACGGCAAATTCAGTCTCGTCGAGACGCGTTGTATCGGCTGCTGCGGTCTGGCGCCCGTCATGACCATCAACTCCAACGTATACGGCAAGCTCACCACCGATCAGCTTGACGGCATACTTAAGGAGTATATGTAATGCGGGAGATCGCGCTGCATATCCTGGACATCGTGGAAAATTCGGTGAAAGCCAAAGCCTCTCTGGTGGAAGTGATCATCGAGGCGAAGAATAATCTTCTCACCGTCACGATCAGGGATAACGGCAAGGGGATGGATAAGGAATTTCTCGCACGCGTCACGGATCCGTTCACAACGACGAGAACGACGCGCAAAGTGGGAATGGGAATACCGCTCCTCAAGCAGGCGGCGGAAACGGCAGGCGGCACATTCACGATAACTTCCGAACTCGGCAAAGGCACCGAAGTAAAGGCGAGTTTCGTCATAGACAATATCGACAGGATGCCGCTCGGCAACGTCGCGGAGACCGCGGTCACCGTTCTCAATCCCGAAGTGGATTTCGTGTGGGTATATACGGTGGAGGACAGGACGTTCACATTCGATACCCGCGAGGTCAGAGAGGAACTCGGAGAAATACCGATAGACTCCCCCGAAATAGTGACTTTTTTGAAGTCGCTGCTAACCGAAAATATCGAAAGCATAAACGGAGGTATAAATTTATGAAATCAATAGCCGATATCAAGGCGATCAGAGACAAGATGCAGGCTCAGATCGTCAACCGCGACAACAAAGACGCGGAACAGGAAACGCGTATCGTCGTAGGTATGGCTACTTGCGGCATAGCCGCGGGCGCAAGACCGGTATTCAACGAACTGGTCGACCAGGTCACTTCCCGCGGACTTACGAACGTTAAAGTTACCCGTTCGGGCTGTCTCGGAATGTGCAAACTCGAGCCGATCGTGGAAGTGTTCGTTCCCGGCGAAGAGAAAGTTACTTACGTCAAAGTCGACGCTCAGAAGGCGAAAGACATCATTGCCCGCCACATAGTCGGCGGACAGGTCTGCACCGATTATCTGATCGGCGAAGAGTAAGCGAGGAGGACGAGAAATGTTTAGAAGTACTGTACTGATTTGCGGCGGCACCGGATGCCACTCCAATCACAGCGGCGAGATATACGACGAATTTGTCAACCAGCTCGCGGCGAACAACCTCACCAACGACGTTATGCTCGTCAAGACCGGATGTTTCGGACTGTGCGCGGTCGGTCCCGTCGTCATCATATATCCCGAAGGCGCTTTCTACAGCACCGTAAAAGTTGACGACGTCAAGGAACTCGTCGAAGAGCACCTTATCAAAGGACGTCTCGTGCGCAGGCTTCTCTATAGAGATCACAAGACCGAGGAGATGACCAAAGCTCTCTCCGAGACTAATTTCTATAAGAAGCAGACGCGCGTAGCGCTCCGTAACTGCGGCGTCATCAATCCCGAGAATATCGACGAATACATAGCTTACGACGGCTATCAGGCGCTTATCAAGGTGCTTACCGAGATGCAGCCGCAGGAAGTCATCGACGTCATCAAGGCGAGCGGACTGCGCGGCAGAGGCGGCGCGGGCTTCCCTACGGGACTCAAGTGGCAGTTCTGCCGTAACGCCAAAGCGGACGAAACCGGCATCAAATACGTATGCTGCAACGCCGACGAAGGCGACCCCGGCGCGTTCATGGACAGATCGATCCTCGAGGGCGATCCTCACGCCGTTATCGAAGCGATGGCTATAGCGGCGTACGCGATCGGCTCCTGCCAGGGCTTTATCTATATCCGCGCGGAATATCCCATCGCGGTAAGCAGAATCCGCATCGCTATCGATCAGGCTAAGGAATACGGATTGCTCGGGAAGAACATACTCGGAACGGGCTTCGATTTCGACCTCGAAGTGCGTCTCGGTTCAGGCGCGTTCGTCTGCGGCGAGGAAACCGCTCTCATGACCAGTATCGAAGGCAAGCGCGGCGAGCCGCGTCCCCGTCCTCCGTTCCCCGCGAACAAAGGACTTTTCGGCAAGCCCACCATTCTCAATAACGTCGAAACTTACGCCAACGTCGCGCAGATCATACTTAAAGGCGCCGACTGGTTCGCTTCGATGGGCTCCGAGAAGAGCAAGGGCACCAAGGTATTCGCTTTGGGCGGCAAGATAGTCAATACCGGACTCGTCGAAATACCTATGGGCACCACGCTCCGCACCGTTATCGAAGACATCGGCGGCGGCATTCCTCACGGCAAGAAATTCAAAGCGGCTCAGACCGGCGGACCTTCCGGCGGATGTATCCCCGCACATCTCATCGACGTTCCGATCGACTATGAGAATCTTGCCGCCATCGGCTCCATAATGGGTTCCGGCGGACTCATCGTCATGGACGAGGACAACTGTATGGTAGATATAGCGAAGTTCTTCCTCGAGTTCACCAAGGACGAGAGCTGCGGCAAATGCACTCCCTGCCGTATCGGTACGACGAGACTGCTCGAGTACCTCAACAAGATAACTTCCGGCAAAGCGACTCTCCAGGATCTCGACGATATGGAGAAACTCTGCTACTACATCAAGGATAACGCGCTGTGCGGACTGGGACAGACCGCCCCGAACCCCGTGCTTTCCACGCTTCGCTATTTCCGCGACGAGTACATCGCGCACATCGTCGACAAGAAATGTCCCGCCGGCGTATGTAAAGCGCTCTTGTCCTTCGAGATCACCGACGCATGTAAAGGTTGTACGCTTTGCGCGCGTAATTGCCCCGTCAATGCCATCTCCGGCGCGGTCAGGACGAAGCACGTCATCGACAAGTCGAAGTGCATCAAGTGCGGCGTATGTATGGACAACTGTAAGTTCGGCGCCATAGTCAAGAAGTAATCGGGAGGAAGTGTAAAATGGACGACATCAAAATGGTAAACCTTAAAATTAACGGTCAGGACGTAAGCGTTCCGGAAGGCACGACCGTACTTGACGCCGCCAAGAAGGCGGGTATCAGAATACCTACTCTTTGCTACCTCCGCGACATCAACGCGATAGGGGCATGCCGCGTGTGCGTGGTGGAAGTGAAAGGCGCCAGGTCGCTCGTTGCGTCCTGCGTATATCCCGTAAGCGAAGGCATGGAAGTTACCACCAACAGCCAGCGCGTCATAGATTCCCGCCGCACCACCGTGGAACTCATCCTTTCCGATCATAAGAAAGAATGCCTTTCCTGCGTGCGTAACGGTAACTGCGAGCTTCAGACTCTGTCCGAGGAACTGCGTTGCGACGCCAACAAATATAAGGGCGCGGTAAGCGATTATCCCGTTGACGCGAGCACTCCTTATATAGTGAGGGACAACAATAAGTGCGTGCTTTGCCGTAGATGCGTCGCGGCGTGCAAGAACTATCAGGGCATCGCCGTCATCGGCGCCAACGCGAGAGGCTTCGACACCCATATCGCCTGCGCTTTCGAGAAGAATCTCTCAGACGTTCCCTGCGTGGGCTGCGGACAGTGCATAGCGGCTTGCCCCACGGGCGCGCTCCACGAGAGAGAGGAGATCGACGACGTGATATCCGTGCTCGCGGATAAATCGAAGTACGTTATCATCGCGACCGCTCCTTCGGTGCGCGTAGGATTAGGCGAAGAATTCGGCTATCCCGTAGGCTCGAACGTCGAAGGCAAGATGGTCACCGCGATGCGCAAAATGGGCTTCAAAGCGGTATTCGACGTGGATTTCACCGCCGACCTCACCATTATGGAAGAAGGCGCGGAATTCATTTCGAGAGTAAAGAACGGCGGCGTATTGCCTATGTTCACGAGCTGCTCTCCCGCGTGGATCAAGTACGTTGAGCATTACTATCCCGAATTTATACCCAACCTTTCCACCTGCAAATCTCCGCAGCAGATGTTCGGCGCGATATGCAAGACTTATTATGCCGAGAAGCTCGGTATCGATCCCAAAGACATGGTAGTCGTATCGGTCATGCCCTGCACCGCGAAGAAATTCGAGAAGGGCAGAGCCGACCAGTCCGCGGCGGGCGTTCCCGACATCGACATAACGCTTACCACTAGAGAACTTGCCAAGCTCATCAAGATGCAGGGCATAATGTTCAGGGAGCTCGAGGACGGCGAATTCGACGCGCCTCTCGGGATTTCTTCCACGGCGGGACTTCTTTTCGGAGCTACCGGCGGCGTTATGGAAGCGGCGCTCCGTACCGTGGCGGACGTGCTCGAGAACAAGGACCTCAAAGCCATCGATTATAAAGACGTTCGCGGCACCAAGGGCATAAAGGAAGCTACCGTCAAAGTAGCCGGAATGGAAGTCAAAGTCGCCGTCGCGAGCGGACTTCAGAATGCGAAAGAGCTTCTCGAGAAGATCAAGAAGGGCGAGGCGAATTATCACTTCATCGAGATAATGAGCTGCCCCGGCGGTTGCGTGAACGGCGGCGGACAACCTATCAGAAGCGCGTACGAGAGAAACAATATCGATATAAGAGGTCTTCGCGCGGCGGCTATTTACGACGCGGATCAGAAGAGCAAACTCCGCAAGTCGCACAAGAACCCCGTTATCAAAGAGCTCTACGACACCTATCTCGGGGAGCCTAACAGCCATAAGGCGCACAGCATATTGCATACTTCTTACGAGAAGCGCAAGAAATATTAATATACGTCAAGCGGGAACGCGGCGCCCGCATGGGCAGCCGCGTTCTCCCGTATAAAGGAGCGGAATGAACAATAACCGTCACAAGTTCAATAATAAAAAGAAAAGACCGTACATCGACGAGTCCTACGTGCCGCCTTTCGACGCGGCGATACTCGCTCAGAACATAGAGTATCTCAGGCTGTCGGAGGCGGTATCCGTAAAGTTGACGGGAGCAGGAATAACCACCGTATTCGAGGTGGTACGCAGAGAAGAACGCGATTTCTATCGCATACCAACTTTTGACAGACGCAACTTAGGCGAGCTCAAGAACGCGCTCAACAACAGACGGTTGCGTTTGAAGCCGCCGCAGGAAAGACCTGAAAAGACACCTAAACAGCAGAAAACGGATACCGAAAACCAGAGTTCAGAACCGAAAGAGGGCATGCGCCGCGAGCAAAGACCGCGCGAGCAGAGGCAGCGCGAAAGGACTCAGGAGCAGGTTCAGCGCGGAGAAAACCGCAGAGACAACAGGCAACCGCACGACAGCGGACGTAACAAAGATCAGAGAGAACGTAACGATAAAACGCCGAGGAACGAGCGCGCGGATAGTCAGAAGCGCGACAACGATACCGCTAGGAAAGAGCAGCCGCGCAGAGCTATACTCAATCCCGACGGCATAAGCGAGAAACGCACGAAGGAGGAGCGCGAGAAACTGCGCCCCAAGCGTCCCAGGACGGAGCATCCTTCCGATATATACATCAAGATAAACCGTAATAACAAATGGGGTTTCGCCACGCGCGACGGCAAAGAGGTCATCAAACCGGAATACGACGACGTATTCTCTTTTAAGGAAGACCTGTGCTGCGTCGAACGCGAAGACGCGTTCGGCTTTATCGACCGCGCTGGTGAAGTCGTTATTCCGCTCGTATACGAATGCGCCGCGAGTTTCAGCGAAGGATACGCGTGCGTATTCAAAGGCGGGGTATGCGGCTATATCGATAAACAAGGCAATACCGTTATACCTTTCGAATTTGACGCAGGTACCGCCGTAACGGACGGAGAGTGCCGGGTAAAGAAGGCGGGCAAGTGGGGAGAGCTCCATATCGACAATCCCTCAGAGATCCGTTGGATAAACTGATATGAAAAAGTTGCTCGCAGTGTTAATATGTACGGCTTTCCTTGTAGCGGTCGTTCCGGGCGCGGTCTCGGCGTACGCGTCGGGCGAAAGCTCTTACGTATTGCACGACGGAGTGAAAATGTATTCCGACAATACTCTGACTACGGTCGTCGCGGAGCTTCAGCGCAACGCAGAAGTGCGCGTGTTGAGCGGCGAATCGATCGGGGACGAGACATATTACCGAGTGGAATACAACGGGCAGACGGGTTATGTGAAGGCGGCGTATATATACTATGCCGAGTTTCATAACGACGTATTGGAAGTCCGTGTCGCCAAGTGCCTCGCCGATAAAGTCGGCGGCAGGATTAACGTATACGCTTCTACCGCGGAAGGCGCCGAAGTGATATATACGCTCTCAGACGGCGTTCGCATAGACGTGGCGGAATGCGGCTCGGACGAATATTACCTTCTTATAAGAAGCGACGGGAACGGGTACGTGCGTAAGTCCGAGGTGACTGAAGGATTGTCGCGCAACCAGCGTGTGGCGCTCGCCGTATCTCTTATATCGGTAGTGTGCGTGATAGGGATATTCGCGCTTATCTACGTACAGCGCAACAAAGAATATCTCGCGGCGCGTAAGGCGCGCAGAGAAGCTTTGAAAAAAGGCAAGGATATTACCTCATAAAATCCTTGCACACGAATGACGTTGTCGAAAAAATTAACGCGCCGAAGGGCGCGTTTCTTTATGCGTGAAGCGTGAGGTCTGAGTAAGATGACTCAAGTTTCGTAAACGACGTTTATTCCGTCTACGAACGGTACTTCATTATATAGCCTGACGGAGACCCTTTCGTCGCGGACCGAAGTGATGCGTATACCCACGTCTCCGCCGCTGTAAGGCGCGCTGAACATGCGCTGACCGAATTGGTTGAGATCGGACAGGTCGCAGTCTCCGCTAAGTTCCGCGACTGCACCGCCGCACAAGAGTTCGATGCGGAAGCCGTGCGCCGCCGCCATTCCGTAATTCGTTATCATGAACGTAACCGTACCGTCGGAGAACTTGAGATTGCTTACCGCGAGCTGATAGCCGAGATGATGTTTGAGATAGTCGAATACCGATATCCCTTTCTCGGTAAGCAGGGCGGGGTTATAGGGGAGAGCGTTGGCTTTGAGTTCGGTTTCCGTGATATATTCTGACTGCCACTGTTTGAGATAGTAGGCGTTACCGTCCTCTATATAATTATGCTCTATCGAGAGGCTCGTAAGTCCGTATCCCGCGCACTGTTTGAGGACTCCGAGCATGTCTATTCCTTCTATGCCGGCGTCGCCCCAGGGCATTTCGCCGTCGGTAAGAGCGTGTTTCGATTTGTTGAGAAGTTTAGGATAGGCGGGGTCGTCAAACGCGAGCATTCCCCATTCGTGGTCGTATCCTACCAGAAAATCATCGTGGATTCCGAAGCGGTATTCTTCGTCTTCGGGAACCAAACTCAATAATTCGGGAGTCCGTACCATTATAAATATGTCGTCGGGTACCATATCCGCAACGGCAGCGATCACCTTACGTTTATTGAGATAATGCACGTTGCCGTGACCTTCGCCCCACAGACCTATCATTCCGAGTTGCACGGCGTAGACGGTTTTATCTATCAGAGCGTCGTTTTCCTCGAAGAAGCTTTTAAGCTGAGCGCAGTGGCTTACGATGTCCCGCGTACGCGGACCTTCTTTTTGTTCCGAGGTGTATTCGTAGGCGAAGCGAAGGAGCATTTTCACGCCGCGGCGCGATATCTCCTCGAAATAGGCTTTGAGTTCGCTAAGCGCAGAAGCGGGCAGATCGGTATTCGAGTATTCGGTAAGGTAAACGTATACCTGCATGAGTGCTATACCGTCGGGCGCGTATTTGTCAAGCTGGTCGTCGAGCCTTGAGTAGGGGTTTTCTCCGCTACCCGGGAAGGCTTCGTTTCTGCCGAGAGTTATATAGGTTTCGCCGCGCATGCCGCGCGAAGGATTGATAACGTAACCGGAGTTCGGATCGTACG
>CALVNM010000031.1 GCA_944349735.1 uncultured Clostridia bacterium
ATATTAGGGTAACCAACATCGGAGGTAAATATGGCAAACAGATTAGCAGGCGATTTGAGAAAAGGCGATACGTTCGAGCTCGACAATACCGTACAGGTAGTCGTAGATTTCCAGCACGTCAAACCCGGCAAGGGAGCGGCATTCGTGCGCGTCAAGATGCGTAACGTAATGACCGGAAGCGTTCTCGAACGCACCTTTAACCCCAGCGAAAAATTCGAACTCGCATATATCGAACGTAAAAAGATGAGCTACAGTTATGCGGACGGAGATCTTTATTATTTCATGGACAACGAGACTTACGATCTCATCCCCATGAACCACGATCTCGTCGAAGATGCGCTCCACTTCATAAAAGAAGGCAGCCTCGTGGACGTTGCTTTCTATAAAGGCAATCCTTTCTCGGTCGAGCCTGAGAACTTCGTAGTCCTTCAGGTAGCGCAGTGCGAACCCGGAATACCCGGAGCTACCGCTCAGCCCGGCAGTAAAGCCGCGACTCTCGAGACCGGCTACGTGATCCAAGTACCGCTTTTCATCGAAGAAGGCGAAATGATCCGCGTGGATACCCGCACAGGCGAATATATGTCCCGCGCATAAACCTCCGCACGATATAACTTGAAAAGACCGCCGTTCGGCGGTCTATTTTTTTGCATACTTAGTAAAGTCGGGTAATATATATTCTCGGTATGTTCAGAGAGTTGTTGGGAGAGAAACTGTATTCCGAGACCGTGCTCCTCATGTCTGAGCCGGAAGTCACCGAAATACGCTTGCGTGCAGGTAGAAATATGAGCGTAAGGAATGCAAGTATGAGAAAAATTTCCTCTTATGTAGTCGGTCGAGAGGACGTATCGGCGGTAATGAGACGTGCAACCCGAAGCTCTCTTTACGCCTGTCAGGAAGAACTCAAAGCCGGCTATCTCAGTTATAGCGGCGGCATACGTATAGGGATCGGCGGAGAGGGAGTTACGGAATCGGATAAGGTGTTGACTTACAAGAATATCTCCTCTCTAAACATACGCGTGCCTCACGAAGTCAAGGGGTGTGCCGACAGCTTAAAAAGTATACTGTCGTCGAGCGGGAATATTATCGTACTCTCACCGCCATACGGCGGGAAGACCACTTTGATAAGAGACATATCTCGTATTTTAAGCTACGTTATGGATACATTGATTATAGATGAAAGAGAAGAAATATGTAGCGATAGCTACGATTTTGGTCCGTTATTGGATATTATATCAAATACTCCCAAGCATCTGGCGGTAGAAGGGGCGATTCGCTCCATGAATCCGGAAGTCATAGTTATGGACGAGCTGTATCCTGTGCGCGACGGAGCGGTAGTGGGAGAAATAATGCGCTCCGGTATACGTCTCGTCGCAAGCGCGCACGCGACTAATCCCGAAGATTTTTTTTGCAAAGCTCCGTTATTGAGAGATTGTTTCGCTTACGCCGTCGTTCTCGGTTATAAGCCTCGCGCGGGGAGCATAAAATCGGTATTAAGGTTGTGATGCTCAAAATCATACTTGCAGCGGTATTGCTCGTCTTGTGCGCATACATCGGTTTTGCAGTCGAGCGTTTCTACAAATCGCGGCTTAAAATACTCGAAGAATATTCGGCTTTTATCCGCTACGTGGAGCGTGAGACGGAATTTCTAAAGACCGATTTGGTGGAACTGCTTACGTCGTTCGAATGCACGACGGAGCTCAGATCCGCTTTTTCGTCTGCCGCCGCGCTGATAGGAGCGGGTAAGCCAGTTGAATTAGAGTGCAAATTTCTAAGCGACGGCGCGGTCGCGGAAATTAGGGCTTTCCTTGCCGCGATGTCTGAAGCCGATTATTACGGCAAAAACGCAGTAATAAAACATGCCGGCAAAGTCGCGGACGAGCTTACCGCAAAAGCCGGTAAAGAGAAAATTCAAAAGGGGGAGCTTATCCGTAAACTCATGATTTTATTGGGCGTAGGATTAGTGGTGCTTACATTATGACAGGTATCGAAACAATATTCAAGATAGCGGGAGTAGGTATACTCGCAGCGGTCATCAACAGCATACTCGACAAAAGCGATAAACGCGAGTTGACGACCTTCGTAACGCTTACCGCGCTGATAATAGTACTCGTTATGGTTATCAATATGCTCAGTAGCTTGCTCGGCACGGTGCAATCGCTTTTCAATCTGTACGGATAAGGAAGCAAATATGGCAATAGTTAAAGTCATCGGTATCGCGTTCGTAGGTCTCATATGCGTGGGCGTATTGAGGGAAGTAAAGCCTTCGCTCGCGGTAACGTGCGGTATCGTAACAGGACTTGTGATCATATATACTCTGCTTGACGAATTTACTTACGTCGTATCTAAGTTCAACGAGCTTGCCGAGCTTGCGGCTATAGATAATACCTTGGTCAAAACTGTCGTAAAAATCATCGGAATAGGCTATCTTACTGAATTTTCAGCTAACGTCGCGGAGGATTACGGATCGCCTTCGATCGCAAAAAAGATCCAGTTTGGCGGAAAAATATGCATTGCCGTACTTGCCGTGCCCATCATCACAGGAATAATAACTTCGATAGGAAGCATAGCAAAATGAAGAAGCGTATTTTGATCCGTATTTTGTTTGTTTTGCTTGCTTTGGCATTTCTTGCGGTTGTTGCGTGTACTGATACCTATTCCGCTTATGCCGCAAAAGACTTGTCCGACGCCGATTCCGAAGCTATCGAAAACGTCAGAGAAGAACTCGAGAACGAGATCGATAAAAATCTGAACGGATTGATAAATTCCGAACTGGAAGAATACTTTTCTGATTTGGAGGCGAATTCGACGGGAAGCCTCGGCTCTTCTTTCAGAGGGCTTATAAGCAGCGTGCTCAACGGAGAAAACCCGCTTTCCGCCGAAGCGGTGCTTACGCTTATAACCGACGCCGTGCGTAACAGTTTAGGGGGAATACTCCTTACTTTGATCACGATAGTAGTATTATCTTTGCTCGGCGGGTTAGGCGACAGTTTGAGTTCCGGGTTCGCCAAGAGCGGTACGCGGCAGCTGATCTATTGGGCTGTTTACGGCGGTATCGTCGTGACACTCGGGATAGCTGTCAACGGAGTTATAGTCAGCGCCAGAGAGACGATAAACGGCATTGCCGAACTTATCGGATATACTTTCCCCGTTTTCGTGACGCTACTTACGGCATTGGGGGGTAGCGGCGGAGTTTCCGTGCTCGCACCGGTCACACTGATGATAAGCGGCACCGTTTCGGGAGTTATTATGGCAGTCGTGTTGCCGCTTTTCTATGCGACCGTCGTGTTTACCGTAGTAGGCAATATGAGCGATAACGTCAAACTCGGCAAACTTACCAAAGCCCTGAAGTCGGTAGGCGGTTGGATATTGGGTATCATGTTCGGAGTTATCACGACTGTGGTGGCTATCCAAGGCGTGGTCGGAGCGGGAATGGATACGATCGTGCTTAAATCGGCTAAATTCGCATTATCAAGCTACATACCTATACTCGGAGGATATTTGTCCGAAGGATTCGATCTTGTGCTCGCAAGTTGCGTTCTTATAAAAAACGCATTCGGATTGGCGGTGTTTTTTATTTTGATTTCACTTGTCGTTGCACCGCTTATCAAAATTTTGCTCTTCAGTCTTGCACTTAAATTGGTAGCCGGACTTATCGAGCCTGTCAGCGATCCTAAAATTTCGGAACTCCTATATTCCACGGCTACTAACATGAACCTCTTGTTGTCTGCCTGTGCGGGTATGGTATTTATAGTTTTTATAGTTCTGCTGCTTGTAATCGGAGCGTTTAACGCAGGTGTGGTATGAGCGGATTCACTGCATGGATCATGAGTATTACGGGCGCGGTGTGCCTCGGCGCACTTGCGGACATATTGATGTCGGAAGGCGCTACGAAAAAGTATGTCAAAGGCATCGTAGCGCTCATCGTTTTCGCCGTTATCCTCGCACCGGTGCCCGCGATCCTGAGTGGCGATCTTAGCTTAGGTCTCGGCGAATATACCGATGCGGAGAATTCGGCTTTCGTAAACGACGTGACCGAAGCAAGATACCGTAACGCGGAATATGCATTGGAGACCGCGCTTGCGACGCGCGGATACGACAATGCCGACGTGAGGATATATCTCTCATACGGCAATTCCGCGCCCGAGATACTTCAAGTAATAGTGGATGTTACCGGAAGCGTTATAATTGAAGGCGAAGCAAATATAAATATTAGAGAAGAGGTTGCCGAGTTCACTGCCGAAGCATTGAATACCGAACCTTACAGAGTAAGCGTTATATATTGACGGGGAACAGTCCTGATATGGAAAAACTTAAACAAATCATAGCAAAAATCAAGTCCGTAAAAAATATAGAAATCATTATCGGATTAGTAATAATCGCGGTGATGATAATAATATACTCTAACGTAAGCGAAAAGAAAGCCGAATCGGACATCTCCGACGGAGGCGGAGCCGCGCTTACCGCGAACCTCGAATCGAGACTTGCCGACATACTCGGAGAGATAGAAGGTGCGGGAGAGGTAAAAGTTATGATAACGTATGCCGACACCGGCGATAAGGTAACGGCTTCCACTACCAATACGCACACCACCACGACGAACGGCTCGACAAGTTCCAGCACTACCACGACAACGACGTCGTCGCCTATACTGTCCGGTTCAGATGTCGTGATACTCGAAGAGAAAATGCCCGAGATCAAAGGCGTAATAGTGGTGGCGGAAGGAGCGGGGGACATGAAAGTGAAACTCAAGTTGATGCAGGCTACCGCAACGGTACTCGGCATCAACGCAAATTCGATACAAATATTTACAAGGAGAGCTGTATGAAAAGCAACAAATTATCCAAACTGGGTACCACACTCAAAGCGAACAAGAAAAAGATCATCGTGATCGTCTCGATGGTAGCTTTACTTGTAGCGACCGGATGCCTTAACTACTTCCTTAACGTGAAGCAGCAGGGCACCGACAACAACGCCGGGCAGGGCGACGTAAGTACGCCTACGTTCTTCGCAACGTACCGCACCGACCGCGAAGCGACGAGGAATCAGGAAATAGCGTACCTCGACGAGATAATAAATTCCGCTACTTCCACCGAGACCGCGATAGCTAACGCCGAATCTCAGAAGCTTGCCATCACGGGCGCTATGGAGACCGAACTCGTACTCGAAGGTCTCATCAAAGCCAAAGGATTCGAGGACTGCATCGTAACTATCAGCACAGAGAACGTCAACGTAGTGGTTATGGACGAAGACCTCTCTCTCGAGGACGCGGCGCAGATACTCAACATCGTTGTCACCGAGACCGAATTTACGGCGCCCGACGTGGTCATCATCCCCTATGTATAAAGCTTCGTGACATAATTTTCAAGATACCGTTCATAGTGAGAAACTCCGCAGTAAGTTGCGGAGTTTTTCCGTTCGTTATACCGAAAAATAATCAAAGTAATTGCATTGCGCGAAGCTATATGATAAGATATACGGGTATGGAAGAGATGAAACCCCAGGTCGTAGACCGTTATTGCAATCTTATAGCGTCTATCGCAAACAACGCCGTCGACAAAACGGAAGGCGTTACGAGAGAAGAAGGCGTGGTCAAATACCGCTTCGGCCTCCGAACGCTCAAAAACACCAACTGTCACGTATTCATCGACAACGACGGTGAGGTGATCATCGATCTTTTCATAAACGCCGATTACGGTTATTGTATTCCCGAGGTTGTGTGTAACCTTCAGGAGACGATCAAATCCGAAGTCGAGGAAGCGACTAAGTTTCAAGTCAAGAAAATCAACGTAAACGTAGCCAATATAAATATCTGACATATGCAATACCGCAAAAAGGCGCGTGACAGCGTCTATAAACTCATATACGAATTTTTATTCTCAGGCGAAAGGAACGAGCGCACATTCGCAATTCTTACCGCAGCCGACATGCCGTCGGAGGAATTGGATTATATGAAACGCGCATATTACGGAGTTACCGATCGTATCGACGAACTTAAAAGCGTCGTCTCGGAATATGCCGTAGGTTTCGACATCGCCAGAATTTATAAGCCCGATCTTGCGGCGCTCGTGCTCGCTATTTACGAGATGAAGTATATGGACGATATACCTCTGAACGTTTCCATAAGCGAAGCCGTGGAATTGGTGAAGACTTATTCTACCGAAAAAAGTCATGCCTTCGTCAACGGCATATTGAGTTCCGTTTATAAGAGCATGACCGCGGGTAAATAATGGAATCCCGTAATTACATCACAGTTTCCGAACTTAATTTTTATCTTAACCGCATCATCGACGCGGAAGAATTGCTTCACGACATGTATCTCATGGGTGAAGTCAGCGGAATTTCCTACAATAAAGGCAATATGTACTGTACTCTCAAGGACGAAGGCGCGCAGATAGGGGTCTGCTGCTTCGGTTACGAGCGTACGTATATGCCGGAACAGGGCGAAAAAGTGATTATGTTCGGCTCCCCAGACTATTACACAAAGACGGGCAGAATGTCGTTTGTGGCGCGCAGGATTGAGCCGTTCGGGAAAGGCAGGCTCCACGCGGAGCTAGAAGAGCTCAAGAAGAAACTCGCGGAAGAAGGACTTTTCTCCGATACGCATAAGAAGCCCGCTCCGCGTTTCGCCCTCAACATATGCGTGGTCACGAGTATCAACGGCGCCGTTATCAAAGACATTTATTCAACGGTAAGACGCTACAATAAACTTATAAATATCGCCGTTATCGACGTTCAGGTACAAGGCAAGCACGCCGTCAAAGAGATTTGCGACGGACTTAAACTCGCGGACAAAGGCGGATTCGACGTAGTTATCCTTGCCAGAGGCGGAGGTTCATTCGAAGACCTGATGCCATTCAATTCCGAAGAAGTCGCGCGTACGATCTACGATATGGATACTTACGTTATATCGGCGGTTGGTCACGAGACCGATTATACGATAGCCGATTTCGTAGCCGATTCGCGCGCACTCACGCCCACTGCGGCAGCGGAAGCGGTCGCATTCGATACCGCCCGGCTTATTCGTGACGTAAAAGACGAGCTCAGGGTCGCGTCGAAGAGACTCGAATTACGTATAGCTTCCGATAAGGCGCGTTCGATAGGGCTTATCCGAAGCATAATGTACACGGTAGGAGAGGAACTCAACAAAATCACCGCCCGCATAGACGATCTCGTCAGGCGGGCAGGCAATGCGGAAGAGAAGAGGTTCGTCGACAAAGAGAAAGCTGCCGACATCCTTATACATAAGTTAGCCGCCCTCAACCCCGCCAATCTCCTCAAATCGGGATATTTCCGCGCGGAATCCGACGGCCGTCCCGTTACGGGAGTAAGCGGATTGAAAGTCGGTTCGGACATTAAACTCATTGCGTCCGACGGTTCTGCAGAAGCTAAGATCATAGCCGTCCGTTCGGGCGTACCCGATATTTCCGGTCATAGATCGTCAAAGGAGTAGAAAATGAGCTTTGAAAAAGATCTCGAAAAACTCGAAAAACTCGTAGCGAGGCTCGAAAGCGAAACGCTGAGCATAGACGAAAGCCTCAAGATTTATAACGAAGCCATCAATGCTGGGAAAAACTGTATAGCCTCTCTCAAAGAGAGCCGCGGCAAGCTCGAGCTTCTGAATAAAGATCTCAGTCGAATAGATCTCGACGGAGACGTTGAAACGGAATAGAGCAATAATTTCGCGTTTTTATTATTATTCGGCTAACGTTTGCATATTTTATTGATATGTGATATAATTTTATAAACTGAATAACGGTGGTGCAGTATTCTAGTCAGGTGCGGTGCAATCGAGGGCGGGGTTAAAATACCGCTAAAGAGCATATCGATGAAGTTCCTTGTGTTTGCTTGCGTTGCCCAAACGCGGGTTGATGCTGGGAGTTAAGGTTTTTGGGCGACCGGTAACGGCATATCGGTGCCGACCCAATTTCCGTGGAGACCCATATCGGTGGAATAATTTACGGGATACCCGTGCGTTTTCTACTGAATGGGATTAAACCTGCAATGCGGTAATCAATATCTGTGTGCAGAGTAGCTTGCCTTGAGTGGAGTCGCGTGAATTAAGGTATCGGGCTTTTGCGATACGCGAATCGCATTTTGCCTCTGCTTATGAAACCTTCTCTGCAAAAGAGGATAGATTGTATCAAATCTGTTAAAGAAATTTTCTAGACTGTTTTAATCCGAGGATTATAGTGTGTACTTAGTGGCGATTCGGTTTTGCGTGGAGTAATCGCGCGATGCGGGATTTAAAAGGAAACTGCTCGGCCGGCGACGACGAGTATTCCGCAGGGAAACCCTACCGAACCTGATGGCGCAAGGTTTACTCGGATTATTGCCACCGTTATTATATTGTCTGACGTTTTAAGCGGCGACGGCGTTCGCCGCTGGTAATAAATGAAGGAGTGGTTTGCTGAAAGTGGAAACGGATAATAAAATTGCGTCGGTATGCGAGGACGGGACGAAAGCGACTGCGCCGTGCAATAGCGAAAGAACGGATAAGCCGGAAAAATCCGACAAGTCGGATAAAGCGGTAAAAAACGATAAAGCGCCTAAATCCGAAAACAAAATCGATAAAAAACATAAAGACGACCGCTCGAAAGCCGCTAAAAAACCGCTTAACAAAGGTACGATCTGGACTATAAAGATAACCGTCGTAACTTTCTTTTTATCGGCATTTTTCTCGTTTATTTCGGAGCTGACGTCGTCTAACGCGCATATCAGCGTCATGGCGATATTGCTAGTCGTACTGGTAGCGTTGAGTATAGTGACCGACGCGATAGGGGTAGCGGCGACTTCATGCGATCTCGCTCCTTTGCTCGCCATGGCAAGCAGGAAAGAGCCGGGAAGCAAAAAAGCCATAATGCTCGTCAAGAATGCGGAGCGTGTTTCCAATATATGCTGCGACGTGATTGGCGACATCTGCGGCATCATAAGCGGTGCCTGTACTATCGCCATAGTTATCAAAATTACCGTCGACAATCCCACCGCGAATTATTGGGTGAGTATTCTGCTCTCGAGTATAGTCGCCGCCGTCACGGTAGGCGGTAAGTCGTTTTTCAAAACTATAGCAGTCAATAACAGTAAAGAACTTATTATGTTCGTAGCTCGCATACTCAGCGTTTTTTCCAAGGATAAATAAAAGTGAGACTTGACGTATTTCTAGCCGAAGCGGGGTTGGCAAGATCGCGTACCCACGCCGACAATCTGATAAAACTCGGTAAAGTTTCCATTAACGGTTCAATCGAAACTAAGTCCGCGCGTAACGTATCCGGCGCGGAAGAAATAAACGTCGATCTTAACGAAGATTACGCTTCTCTCGGCGGAGTAAAACTGGTAAAAGCCTTGGAAAGTTTCGGCGTTTCTCCCGAGAATAAAGTTTGTATCGATATAGGATCGTCCAACGGCGGTTTCACCGACGTTATGCTCAAGCGGGGCGCTCGTAAGGTATTTTGCGTGGACATAGGAGAATGCGCTCTGCCCGAAGAAATGCGCGCCGACGAACGCATTGCCGTACGCGACAGACTTAACGCGAGGTTTATTTCTTTCGAAGACATAGGCATTAAAGCCGATCTTATCGCGGTAGACGTGTCTTTTATTTCTCTTACGTACATTATCCCCGCGCTGATACAGTTCATGGATTCGAGTTCGGTAATGATCGCTCTGATCAAGCCGCAGTTCGAGGTAGGTCGCGCGGAACTTACAAAGACAGGTATAGTCAAGAATTCCAAAGCCGCTCTCAGGGCGGTTACGAACATTCTTAATTTTGCAGGGGAATTGGGGCTTAACGCATCGGATGTTGTCGAAGCTCCGCACCCTTTCGAAAACAAAAACCTCGAATATCTCGTGGCGTTCAGATTGAAAGCATAAATAATATTATTTACGTTTTGCTTCGTTTCTCTTGTATAAAAATCCGTATGGCTGTATAATAGCAATATGAAAATCGGAATTTATGCAAATTTGTACAGAGACCTCAACGGCAACGCCACCAAAGCGTTGTATTCCGCCCTCGGCAAGAAAGGAGTCGAGGTGCTTTTATCCGACGAGTTGAGATGCCTCGGTCTCGACGCACGTTACTTCAGCCGCATTTCTCTTGCGAGAGAGAGCGATGTCGTGGTAGTTTTCGGCGGAGACGGAACCATTCTGAGGATAGCGCGCGAATGCGCTCGCTACGATGCGATGATATTCGCGGTAAACCTGGGACACAGAGGCTTTCTCGCCGAGACCGACGCCGCCAATATGGCGGTAAGCGTGGAACAGCTCCTGCACGGTAACTACGTTTCGGATTCGCGCACTTTCCTGGAAGTAAGATCCAAATGCAGTAAGTTCTACGCTCTCAACGAAGTCGTCCTGGCGCGCGGAACGAGAACCAAAGTCATGAAGTCCGAAGTCCGTCTCAACGGCGCTCTCGTAGACAGATACACTTCCGACGGCATAATCATAAGTACACCTACGGGAAGTACGGCGTACAATCTTTCGGCGGGAGGTCCGATAATAGCTCCCGACGTAGAAGCGCTGGTAATCACGCCGATAAGCGCTCATTCTCTTCATTCGCGTCCGATCGTCGTAAATAATAAGAACGAGATCTGGGTAGAAGTCCAACACGCAGAACCCCACGCTCATCTCAACATCGACGGTGAAGACGTATTGAACCTTGCCGACGGAGACACCATAACGGTGACCAAATCGGATTTAACCGTAAAATTCATGCGTCTTACTACTTACAATTATTACGAAAAACTACTCGAAAAGATGCGTTATTGGAGTTCGTTCGATAAAGATTAAAGGAGGAGATCCGCATCATGTCCAAACAAAACCGTCAGGACGCCATATTGGCTTTGATAAGAGATAACGAAATAGAAACGCAGAACGATCTCGTGGATATACTCATCAGGTCCGGATACGCTGTCACTCAGGCGACCGTCTCGCGCGATATTCAGGAACTCGGACTGGTTAAATCGTCTGCGGGCGGTAAAGGGAAGTCGCGTTACGTTAAGCCTCTCGATCCTAAACTTCAGCGTCTCAAGACGCTTTTCCACCAATCCGTACTCAGTATCGACCACACCGGCAACATGATAGTAATACATACTATCGTAGGCTCTGCGAATACCGCGGCCATGCTCATCGACAGTCTGTCGGAAACCGAGATCATGGGGACTATAGCCGGAGACGATACGATACTCATAATAATCAAACACGCAGAAGCGACCGAAAAAGTTGTCGCAACGCTCAAAGAATTTCTCGAATGATTGCCGAATATACGATCTGCCGATGATTACTTCGCTTTATGTCAAAAACATTGCGCTTATCGAAGAACTGCGCCTGGAGCTTGCGGACGGGCTTAATATCTTGTCCGGCGAAACCGGCGCCGGCAAGTCTATTATTATAGACA
The DNA here is from genome assembly GCA_944349735.1 of uncultured Clostridia bacterium. Taxonomy (GTDB): domain Bacteria; phylum Bacillota; class Clostridia; order Christensenellales; family DTU072; genus Stercoripulliclostridium_A. The sequence goes on from CALVNM010000031.1 coordinate 11,387, forward strand.
GCCTCAATTTCGTGCTGGGCGACCGAGCCGACCGCGGTCTCATACGGCACGGCACTTCGTCGGCATGCGTACAGGTGGTGTTTACCGACGAAGATAAACCCGAAATTGCGGAGCTTATGGACGAATACGGTATAGACCGAGACGAGAATATCATCGTACGTCGTGTAATGCAGGAAAACGGAAGGGGCGAAGCCCGCGTGAACAACGTGCCCGTGACGTTACAGCAACTGCGCCGTTTGGTAGTACTTCTCGTAGACGTTCATTCTCAGCACGAGCATCAGAATCTTTTGAACGAAGCCAATCATCTGAGAATTCTCGACAAATACATAGATTCATACGAAGACATGCGCGCGGAATATACCGCGCACTACGATAAATACCGCGAAACTCTCAGGAAAATCGCCGCTTTCGGCGACGAAACGGAGAGGTCCAGGCGCGTAGATACTTTGGAATACCAACTGGGCGAAATTGAAAAAATCGCTCCTAAAGAGGGGGAAGAGGAAGAACTTACGGTCAAACGCGATAAATTCCGCAATGCGGAACGCATTATCGGCGCACTGAACGGCGCCGCGACCCTGATAGATTCCGAAGACGGCATGAGCGCTTTGAATTCCGTACAAAACGCAAAAAGGGAGCTGAACTCCATCGAGAAATTCGACTCATCCTATGGTGAGATCGCTGAGAGACTCGACAGCGTAAAAATCGAATTAAGGGATATTGCCGACGAATTACAAAGCGAACTTGATAAAGCCGAATACGATCCGCGTGAAGCCCGTATCATAGAAGAACGACTCGAAGATCTCAAAAAGCTGAGACGAAAATACGGAGATTTTGCCGAAATGACCCGATTCGCCGAAGAGGCGGCAAAGGAATTAGAAGAAATACGTAATTCGGGGGACAAACTGGCGGAGCTTAACGACGTATTGGTTAAAGAAAGCGCTTTGACGGTTAAATATGCCCGCAAACTCCATGAGGCGAGAATCGCTTCGGGCAAAAAGTTTTCCTCAGAAATTGCCGCAAACCTACAAGAATTGGGCATGAAAAGCGCGCGCTTCGAAACGGTGACGGATTTTGCGGAGACTGATGAAGAGATATTGCGCAAGTGCGGTCCCGAAGGCGCCGACAGCGTGCGTTTCATGATTTCTCCCAACCTCGGCGAACCGCTTAAGCCGCTCGCAAAGATTGCAAGCGGCGGAGAAATGTCGCGCTTTATGCTCGGGCTTAAGAATATTACCGCAGACCTAGAGGGCATCGACACACTTGTGTTTGATGAGATCGATACAGGCATTAGCGGCGAAATAGCCAAAGTGGTGGCGCGTAAATTGTACGACATTGCCGGCACGCGTCAGGTGATTGCCATTACACATTTGCCGCAGCTTGCTTCCATGGCAGACAATCATTATCTCATATCTAAGCGCGAAGAGGGCGGTAAGACGCGTACAGATGTCTTAAGATTGGACGCCGAATCCGAACTTAAAGAGCTTATGAGGCTACAGGGATCCAAAGAAAACAGCGCGATAGGCAGAGAAAACGCGCTTGAACTCAAAAAGTGGGCAAACGATTATAAAAGCGGCAAATAAGCCGCTTTTAATTGCGAAACTATTTCGTATACTATGCAATTTACCTTAATTTAGAATACTCGACGTTGAATATATCCAATCTCTTACGACAAAATAATCGGGAGGTAGGTATATGATTGACACAATAGCGAACCGCCGCGTAAGATTCGCGGCGTTAATACTGGCACTTGCTCTCTGTCTTGCTTTCTTCGGGTTGGCTCAGTGGCAGACAGCATTCGTAAACAATGACTTTAACAAAGCCGAAGCAGCGGCGGAAAGCGTTTATCTCGGCGGCATCCCGGTAGGCATAGTTGTAAAGAGCGAAGGACTGACGGTTGTGGATTACGTGGAGGTCATAACTCAGAAAGACGCCGTATGCCCGGCGCGAGATGCCGGGATACAGCGCGGAGACACATTGCTTGCAATCAACGGAAAACCGCTTAAAGAGGGGCGCGATATTTCCGACCTCGTGTCTTCCTCGCCCGACAAGGTCAATATAGATATCGCGCGAGGCGGAGACAGACTCGTGGCGGAAGTTACGCCCGCAAAGGATATAGTCAGCGGCGAGTATAAACTCGGTATACTCGTAAAAAACGATATAGCCGGCGTGGGGACGGTCACTTTCGTGAAAGAGGACGGGAGAGTATGTACCCTCGGACATTGCATATCAGACCCGGGCGCAGACAACGCATACAAATATCAGAACGGAAATTTCTATAAATGCAAAATACTCGGTTCCGTTAAAGGCAAAGAAAACGAAGCCGGCATGCTGAAAGGGGTGTTCGACCGCAATTCCGAAAGCATCGGCATCGCGGATCTGAATAACGATTTCGGGGTTTACGGCGTGAGTACGGGTTCTCAGCTCACTGCGTCGCGCCCCAGGATATTCACGGGAAGCCGCAACGAAGTTCAGCCCGGAAAAGCCTATATTTATACGACCATCGAGGGCTTCACTCCGAAAAAATACGAGATCGAAATAGTAAAAGCCGAGGCACAGGACTCTCCGTCCACAAAAGGCATGGTCATACGCGTTACCGACAAAGAATTGCTCGGGATCACAGGCGGAATCGTGCAAGGGATGAGCGGCTCGCCGATAGTGCAGAACGGCAAACTTGTAGGCGCCGTAACTCATGTTTTCCTTAACGACGCCGCTTACGGATACGGTATTTACGCGGAATGGCTGCTACAGCAATAGAGTTATATTTTGCCGGGTTATCGCATAATTTAGAGTATGTTGACGAAACTCGGCTGTTACATAAAAGATCTGATAAGCGACGTTAAACGGAAACTTATTGCCAATAAGCTCATATTTTACGTCGCGCTCGCCGCTTTGGCTATAGGTACGCTCATCGCGCTCAGTAAAGACTATTCCGACTGCGACAATACAAACAACTTCATATTCGTGATATGTTCGGGTGATTCTTCGCCAATACCGCAGATACTGCGAATAATATTGTGGATACCGCTCATATACCTTTGCGCTTATCTTTCGTCCGTACACTTTGTCGCGTTTACGGTCGTAGGATTCGGAGGAGTGGCTTTGGGCAGTTATTTCCTCATGCGCAATGCTTTCGTCGCCGTAGCTGTTGACGCGGTAACCGGGCTAATATATCTTTTTTTGTATGCGATACCGATGCTGATTCTGACTTTCGTATGTTTTGTATGCGTTATGCAGGACGTGAACGTACTGGTGGATTTCTCGCGTAATCGTAAACATGTCACGTCGATACGATGCAATCATAATGCGTTATGGAACATTATCAAGCCCTTCATTCTGTTCAATATCCTGATAGCGCTGGCGTACTGGTTGATATTTTACTTGATATTATTGCTTTTCTGTTGAATCCGAGTCGATTTAACGTGTATTGCATAAATTGTCGGTCTTGACAGATACTACCCTCAAAAGAGGTGTAATATGAGAAAACGACTTATAATTTTAGGCTTGATCCTGTCGACCGTTCTTGTTTTTGCCTCCGGTACGGCAGGACTTTGCTCCGCGTGCGCCGCGCCGGATAAACAGGTACGGCCGGAAGATTTCAATTCCCGCGCCGCATACCTTATCGATTACGATACGGGAGAAGTGCTTTTCGAGCGCAACGCCGACGATAAGTATCCCATTGCAAGTATGGTAAAGATCATGACGCTTAACATAGCTTTCGATGAAATCAAGGCAGGCAGATTGTCTTTGGATCAGATGATAACGATCAGCGACACCGCTGCGGGAATGGGCGGATCGCAGATGTTTCTCGACGCAGGTAAAGAATACTCCGTTTCCGACCTTATAAAAGGCATTACGATCGTATCCGCCAACGACGCTTCCGTAGCCGTCGCCGAGACAATAGCCGGCAGCAAAGAAGCATTTATAGATATGATGAACGAGCTCGCTGCGGCAATGGGACTCGAGAACACGAAATTCGTCAACGTCACGGGACTGCCGCAGGAAGGACAATATTCTACGGCGCGCGACGTTACCGCCATGATGCGTAAACTTATCGGCAATCCGGAATATTTCAATTATTCCACGATATATATGGAGAATTACACTCACCCGGGCGGTAGGATAAGCGAACTCGTCAACACAAACAAACTTGTTAGGTTTTATAAAGGGTGCGACGGCGGCAAGACCGGATTTACCAACGATGCCATGTATTGCCTTTCGGCAACGGCAAAGAGGGGAGACACGCGCGTTATCGCTACGGTTCTCGGAGCGGAGAGCAGTAAATCGAGGAATAACGAAATATCCTCTATGTTCAACTACGCGTTCCACAATTTCAAGACCGTCAAACTTCTCGAGAAAGATAAAACTTTCCCCGCCGAGATCAAAATAGACGGCGCTAAGGAAGGAGTGGTGGAACTTGCGGCGAAAGAAGATCTCACCGTGCTTGAAAAAAGAGGCGAAAAAGGTGCGTACGAATTGCGTTTCACGTTAAATGCAGGGATCAAAGCTCCCGTCTCGGCAGGATCGGGGATAGGGGTCGTGGAACTTATCGACAAAAATACCGGTGAAACGCTCGGAAAGACCGCAATTCTTACCATGAGCGATATAAACAGAAGAACTTTATTGGACGGAATAGGAACTATATTCGACAACTGGTTCTTCGGAATATGATCGTTAACGACTTCGCGGGTGACGGAACTGCGTGCTCCGTCTTCCCGCTCAAGAGGATATCGGCGCCCGCAAGTATGCGGGCGCTTCAAGTTTTATTTAGGTAAAATCTATTTCGCGCGCGGATATAAAAAAGTAAAATGCGCGCACGCGGGTATTGACACGCGCGCATATAATTTATATAATGTCCCTAGTACTTCTCATTAGAACGGAACCGATATATGTTTTTTTACAGTCTCGTAGTTGCCGAAGGCACTATATCCGAAAAAATAATTCTTGCGCTTGCATTTATAATCGTTGCGGCGTTTTCCATAGTCATACACGAAGTTTCCCATGCCTGGGTTGCAAAACTGAACGGAGATCTTACCGCGAAAGAGCGCGGCAGACTTACTCTTAACCCCGTTGCCCATTTCGATCCCATAGGTATTCTCATGATGCTGTTGGTCGGGTTCGGCTGGGCGCGCCCGGTGCCGATCAATCCATATAATTTTACCGATTATAAGCGCGGCATGTTCACGGTCTCCGTTGCCGGAGTCGCCGCGAATCTTATAGCCGCGGGCGCAATGTTGCTTATTCTATATCTGGCGGCGCCGGTTATTCTTTTCAAGCTTTCGGCTTCGGTCTCCGTACAGCTTCTGCAAAGTTTCGTGGCGGATCTGCTTATCATCGGGATCCGTATCAATTTCATGTTGGCGCTATTCAATCTTTTGCCGATATATCCGTTGGACGGGTACAATATCGTCAACACGTTCTTGCCTCGCGGCAATAAATACGAGGCGTTTATGGTCAGATACGGCGTGTTCTGCCTGCTCGCACTTATAGTTATAGGCAACATCGGCGATATGTTCGGTTTCAGATACCTCGATATATTCGGGCTTTTCGGTGATCTGATCTCCGATCTGATAATGAAAGTATTGTTCGCAAGCGTCAACGCGTTCGTATTGTAACGAAGGAGTGAGAATGGACGAAGAGTTATCGGTATTGGACCAGATACCTGAAATAGGGCAGGACGATAAATTCTCCTTCACCTCGTTGAGTTATCATCTCTACGAGGAAGACGTCGCACTCGACAAACTCCTGGATATACTTAAAAAGGATAAGGTCGCCATACGCGACATATTCATCTCGTCCATCACCGAACAGTATCTGGCGTACGTCGTGAGCCTGACGAAAGAAGAGAAAGACTACGACGATATTTCCTCGTTCCTCGTCCTTGCCGCCACCCTCATAGAGCTTAAAGCCGCGTCGCTGCTGCCGAAGACGGAATTCGACGAATTCGAAGACGACGGCATATCCGACGAAGAGCTTTTCTATCTTAGAGCGGAAGAATACGCGGCATACAGAGAAGCGGCGGAAAAACTGCGTTCGTACGAAATTCTCAACAGATATTACCGCGAACCAGTTTTCG
>CALVNM010000032.1 GCA_944349735.1 uncultured Clostridia bacterium
AAGGCGCAGCGCGCGCAACCGATACAATTGCCGCCGAAACGGAATTTGCCGTCTTCGAATTTAATGTTTCCGACGGGACAACCGCGCACGCATTTCATACAGCCGATGCATTTATCTTTGTCGACCTTATATAATCTGCCGTTAAGACGCATTCCCGGGCGTTCTATTTTGCACGCTATCGCCATAAGGCGGGAGCGGAAGGGATAGTCCAGAGGCAAAACGTCTCCGCGCAGTACGGATTCGGCGTCGGCGGGAATACGCTCTTTTGCAGTTCTGAGCATCTTCGCCGCCATGGCGTCGCTGTGACGGAATACCATGTTGTAAGGCATTACATAGTGGCGTTCGCCGACGAACACGTATCCCAGGGACTCGACTATGCGTTTAAGTTCGTACGACGACGCGTCGTTGAGTCGGAGCGGCTCGCCGGAAGTCTTGAGAGCGAAAAGGGATTTGCCGTTGCCGCAAGGAAGTTTTTTCGCAAAGTCCGTGACGATTTCCGGAGTATTGAAGCCGTGTACGGGATACGCTATTCCTATCATATCCGAGTCGTCAGTCTCGGGGAGCTTGTCTGCCGTGATCTCTTCCGCGCCGGCTTCCGCTCCGAGAGCTTTAAGCGCGTCTGTAAAGAGAAAGGCTATTTTTTTCGTGTTGCCCGTTCCGGAAAAGTAGTATATCTTTATATTTTGCATAATACACCGTCCTTCATGCGGAAGCCTTCCGCCTTATTGTTTTTGTAGTAGTAGATTCCGTTTTCTCCGCGGGCATGGGAGTCGTACCAGACCTGAGCGAAGAATGGTATGCTCTTTGCCAGTATATCGAACTTCCAGGGTTCGGGCTGACAGCATTCGGGGCACCAATGTCCCGCTTTAAGTATCGTATAGGGAGAGGATTCGAAGCGGTGTCCGTCGTGACATTCCCACAAAAGTTTGGTGTTTAGGTCGCCTTTTGTCATGCTCTCTGAAAGGCATTTGCCGCCGCGGAATGAAGCCGCCGCCCGCATGTCCTCTATATCGAGTTCGGAGTCGGGCTTCGTATCGTCGTAGCCGTGGTCGAGGAGATAACCGTGCGTACGGGCGTATTCGTCGTCTCTCAATTCGTCGTAATCTATCTCGCCGTCGACGAGCTGACCTTTACACAGCACGGGATAGTCTTTCCACGAAGCGGGGCACAGATCTATATTTTCGGTGCTTCCGAATGCGGCTGCCACTTTAGCCGATTCGTGCGATTTTACCCAGCGCATAGGCGCGTTGGAGTCGCCGAGCAGTCTCTCTATAACGAGTTTTTTGATGATCTTGGGCGGGAGGAACTTCGCAAGCGCATAGACGGGATGCGCTTCGGCCACTATGTTCCAGTAATCTTCTACGGACTGAGAGCGGAAGTGGAAGTAATCCTCGAGTATATAAGAATCCGTGTACCATATCCCGTGGAAGTTGCGCGGACTGTTCCATACAGGCTCGAGGAAGCTTTCCGCCGAGCCTCCTATGATCTTGAAGCCGCCGTCGAAGGTGTCGTAACCCGTTCGCCTGTTGATCTTACCGCCTCCGATATTGTAAACTTTATTCCAGAATCCTTCCGTCTTGCCGTCCAGGTCGTAGTCCACGATGTTGCACATGAGTCTACCGGAGTCGTCTGCAGTCACCCATTCGAGAGGAGAATTCCATGAAGTATGGAACATAAGACCGTCTTTAATATTGTTGGTGAGCATCTTAGGGTGCAGAATACCTGTCTGGCGCAGTATCGCCCAGCATTTGACGTCGGAATCGAGCAGATAACGCTCGGCGCGCACTTTGGTCGCGGCGTATACGTCGAAAGTACTCGGCAAGAGGGGATCGCCCACTCTGCCCCAGGGATGTATGTAGTTGCGGTTTCCGTAGACGGCGACCGAGGAGATGTATACGAGTTTGGGTTGCTTCTCCTGGGCGCGTACCGCTTCGAAGACATTGACGCTGCCGTCATAGTTGGTGCGCCTGGTAAGTTCCAGATCGTGATCCGATCCCGGAGGAATAAGCGCCGCCATGTGCATTAAGTAGTCCGCCCCCGCCGCGAGACGAAGACAGTCTTCTTTATTCTTTATGTCTCCGTATATTATTTCGAGGCGGGAAGAAGGTATTTTCCTGTATGTCCTCGCAAACCTGCGTTCGGATTCCGTATCTCTCAGCAGAATGCGTACGCGGTAATTTTTATCAGACGCAAGCAAAGCGTCGAGAGTGGGTTTACCCATCGCTCCGCTTGCTCCAGTCAACGCCACCGTCATAGTCATCGTAGTAACCTCCGTTTCTTTTATGACCCGATGATAACAACCGAATATTGCGACGTTATGACAAATTTATTACAAATTCGTTACAATTGATTTTTTTGAAAAAAAAGCAGGCGTAAAAAAACCGCGGACTCGCTCCGCGGTTTATAAAACAATCGGATGTCGCAGCTTATTCGACTACGCTTCTCCAGAAATCTACGGCTTCTCCTACCCAGCCTTCCGCCGTGGTCCCGATACCGAGACCGCAACCGTGATTGACGCCTTCGGCAAGTTTGAGACGGTATTTGACGCCGGCTTTTTCGAGTGCTTCCGCCATGACTATCGCGTTAGGCTCGTGCGGAACCACGAAATCGTTGTCGCCCTGCATCATGTAGGTAGGGGGGTAATCTGCGTCGACGTGATTCTGAACGCACACAGCTGCTTTCGATACTTCGTCAGGGAAGAACTTACCCAACAGATATTTGTTGCCTATGAGCTGAGACACGCCGGTTACCGCCTCTTGCCAGCAGTTGCCGGTAAGTTCTATCTTTCCGTTTATGTTTATCCAGGGATACGCCAGCGACAGCGTTGCCGGAGCGGGGAGATCGTATTTGGCGTAGCCTAGTTCCTTGCTCCCGAACAGCCCAGCCAGATTGCCTCCCGCGGAAAAGCCGAATATGGTATAATTTTCGGTCTTTACGTTGAATTCGTCCGCGTTTGCGGTGATATATTCCACGGCGCGTGCGAGGTCGTCTATCGGCGCGTAAGCGGAAGAATACTTGCCGTAACGGTAGCCGAGTACGAAAGCGGTATATCCCATCTCGTTAAGGGTGGCGGCGCACGGTAGTCCGACTTTGTATATGTCGCATTCGAAATATCCTCCGCCCGGAAGGACTATTGCGTATTCCTTGGTCTCGGCGTTATCGGCGGGAAAATAATACAATTTGACTACCTCGAGATCGGGATTCGCGGACGTCTCTTCCTCGGAATATATCGAATAACTTTCCGGGACGCCGCGGGCAACGAGTTCTTCGTAACGCGCTTTGCCGAGTTCGACGTCGCGCGAGGATTTGTTCTGATCGACCATGTGCAGGAGATCTTCGAGTGTCAGAAACAATCCGCTCAGTACGTATGACAACGCTAACAACAGGATTATACCTATAAGAGATTTTATTATCGAACCTTTACGTGTTTTCGCTTTCATCGCCGACCTCCGGATTTAAGGTATATTAATTATAACATTCGCGCGGAATAATCTCAATACCGAATTTAATTTGTTGAAATAGTCCTGGGACTTATATTATAATATCGTTACGCGTAAAAACGCGTAAGGAGGAGACTGTATGCCGCATATAGCAGTCACGATGTATCCCGGAAGGGACGAAGAAATCAAAAGCCGTTTCGCCGAAAAGCTTGCGGCGTTTGTCGCGGAAGAACTCGGAATAAGTCCTTCCGTCGTGTCCGTATCCGTAGCGGAAGTCGAGAAACAGGATTGGGCTAAACACATTGCGTCTTTTAACGAAAAGATAATATATGTCAAAGAAGGAAAATCGCTCGGGCGCTGAATCGTCGCTCCTTAAATATTTGCTGCTTGCTGTAATTTATCTTACGTTCATATCGCTGGGGCTTCCGGACTCGGTATTCGGAGCGGCGTGGCCGGCGGCTTATGCCGATCTGAAAGTGGACGCGAGTCTCGGATCGCTGTATTCCGTCGTGACCGGGATAACGTCGGGCGGAACGAGCTTTTTGGCGGGCAAGCTTATCCGCAGATTCGGTACCGGTAACGTGACGGCGGTCTCGGTTGTTTTCACGGTAGCGGGACTTATCGGCATAAGTTTCGCGCCGAATTATGCGGTTATGATGGTATGCGCGGTATGCATGGGCGTAGGCGCGGGCGCGATAGACACCGGACTCAACAATTACGTATCTCGTCACTACAAAGCCGTGCATATGAACTGGCTGCACTGCTTCTGGGGCGTAGGGGTCACGGCGAGTCCGATGATAATGTCCGTATTTCTCAAAGAGGAAGGTTGGCGCGCCGGATACCTGACGATAGGGCTGATACAGCTCGGCATAGCCGTAATGGTCGCGCTGTCGTTACCGCTGTGGAAGAAGCTGTCTCCGCCTGCTACAGACGACGTCTCGGTAAAAAGCGTAAGGAAAAAAGGTTTCGCGGATATAATGAAAACGCGCGGAGTGATCACGGGAATATTAAGCCTGGGTTGTTATTGCTCGATGGAATTCATAATCGGCACCTGGGGCGCAAGTTATCTCGTGAATGCGAGCGGAAATACTCCCGCCGACGCAGCAGGGTTCGTATCCGCGTTTTTCGGCGGAATAATGTCGGGACGGCTGTTAGCCGGGTTCGCCGCGTTGAAACTCAAGGACAAGACGCTTATAAGAATAGGTACGGCGGCGGCGCTGCCGGGCATGATACTGATAGCTCTCGGAGCGGGTACGGCGACCGACGTCGCGGGGATGTTGCTTATCGGTATCGGCTTCGGTCCCGTTTTCCCTTCGGTTATCCACTCCGTGCCCGAGAGATTCGGCGCGGAGTATTCGGCGGATATTACCGGGTATCATATGGGCGGCGCTTACGCGATAGCGTTTTCGGTGCAATTCGCCTTCGGCTTTATAGCGGGCGCGACTACTTTTGCTGTTATGCCGTACGTGCTTATGGCGTTTCTGATACTGATGACGATCGCGGAGGAGATAACCGTAAGGCTTGCGTCGGTAAATAAAGTCGAGGAGAATGCCTGAGCAGAGAGCTAAGTTTCTCGCAAAGGCGGCAGACTACGTAGCGTTTCCGCATACGCGGAGACGCTTTTTCTCCGTATTCTTCGGCGCCGGTTGACGCAAAATAAGCCCGAAAAGTTACCCTGCATGTCGGTCAATATAAAGTAAATATTTCTTAAATTCTTACCTATTATCGGGTTACGGGTAACCTTATTAGTGTATAAGGATACCTGCAATATCGATTATCGATATAAGCTTCTTTATTTATCCGGCGCGTACGCGCGATAAAATAAGAAAAGTATTTACAAGCGCGTTTTAATGTGATATATTAACATTATTGAACAAACTTCGGAGGAGAGAAGAATGTCAAAGTACGATATACTTATCGAGAAAAAGGCGGAAAGCGCGCAGTATATGGTGGACGAAATAACCCATATATGCAAGGATATGCCTAAGCGCGGTCCCGGCAGCGAAGGCGAAAAAGTCGCCTGTGAGTACATGGCAAAGGTGCTTAAGGAACAGTGCGGTTGCGAGAGAGCCGACGTCGAATCTTTCAAAGAGAATCCCGGTTCCTTCCTCGGCTGGCTGTATTTCACGCTTACCTTCGCGCTTGCGGGAATGATACTTTATTTCTTTATGCCCGCGCTCGGCGCAGCGCTTATCGCGCTCGGTTTCGTAATAATGGTGGTGCAGTTCGGATTCTATAAAAAATTCATAGACTTCTGCTTCCCCGAAAAAACGGGACATAACGTCACCGCCGTCAAGAAATGCAAAGGCGAAGTCAAGGCAAGGATATTCTTCAACGGTCATCCCGACGCCGCATGGAACTGGCCCGTGAACGAGAGATTCGGCGGAGCCGTGTACGAAGCGCATATCGCATCGGGCGTACTCGGAGCCTTTATCGTTCTCATACTTTCGATAATAGCCGCGGTCAAGACCGGCGGCGCGCCCGCAGTGGCGTCTCCCGAGCTTTACGGACCCGGACTATTCTGGTGCGGTATAGCTTCGCTCGTATTCGCACCGCTGATAATAGGACTTTATTTCATGTGGGACGAGAACACGATAGTGGACGGAGCCAACGACAACCTCACCGGCTGCTACATGGGCATAGCGATACTCAAAGCACTCAAGGACGAGGGTATAGAACTCGAGAATACGGAAGTAGGAGTTATATTGAGCGGTTCGGAAGAAGCGGGTCTCAGGGGCGCCAAAGCGTGGTGCGAAGCCCACAAAGACGAATTCAACGACGTGCCTACCTGGATACTTTCCTACGACACGATACACGAGAGCAAATTCCTCGGCGTCAATTACCGTGACCTCAACGGCACCGTAAAGGCGGACAAAGAGGTCTCCGACGCGTTCATGGAGGCTGCAAAAGAACTCGACATAGCATGCCAGAAGACCTGGGTACCTCCGCTCGGCGGAGCTACCGACTCGGCGGCTTTTGCCCAGGCCGGCTTCCGCGCGACGGGAATCACGGCTCTCAACCACGTACTCGAAGATTACTATCATACCAGGAAGGACTCCTACGACAATCTCGACAAAGAGTGCCTTGCGGATTGTTACGCGATATCCGTTAAGTGCCTCGAGAACTTCGAAGAGAAGTACGGTAAATAGTAACGGCGAAAAGCCTGCTTCGGCAGGCTTTTTTAATATCGGCGCGTATTGACGGGGGTATGCGTGCATAAAATATTCGGAGAGGCAGATATGATAATATATTTTTCGGGAACGGGGAATTCCCGTTCGATAGCGCAGAAAATAGCTCTTGACGGGGAGCGTACGGAAGAGATATTCGATATTAAGGAAGACGTTCTCAAAGACGGCAGGATAGGTATCGTTTTCCCCGTGTACTGCGCGGACATACCTCACGCTTTATACGAATTTCTAAAAAGAGTGAGATTGGATTCGCCGTACATATTCTCGATAGCTACCGCAGGCGGCGGCGCGGGACGTTCGCACGGGAGCGTGGCTTATCTACTCAAAGAGAAAGGTACGGAGCTGAGTTATTCGGATACGGTAATAATGCCCGATTCGTGTATAGTGTTTGCAACTCCCGAGAAACTCAGGGAGAAACTGCTGCTCGCCGAGGACGCGAGGGCAGGCGAAATACGCGCCGCAACGGAGATCGGGAAGAAAAACAGCGTCCGCCCGTCGTTGCCGGAAGGCGCGCTCAACAGATTTATGTGGAAGTTCTTCGGTTTCACGATGGGGCTTTACAATAAAAAGGTGACCGAAAGTTGCGTGGGTTGCGGACTTTGCTCGGCAGGGTGTCCGGTAAACAATATCGAGATGAAGGACGGTAAGGCTTCTTTCGTTACCGGTAAATGCGAAAACTGCTTCCGCTGTATCCAGAGCTGTCCCGAGAGGGCGATAGAGTTCGGAAGGCTTAAAGTCACCGACCGCACTCAGTATCTCCATAAATAATCAGCGCGCGTCGATATTGAGGACGTAAAATTTAAGGTAGCCCGTCTCTCCGTCGCTCAACGATACGGGATGGTCGGGCGCCTGTATGCGCGTTTCGAGAATTCTCACCGCGCGCCCGCTTTCTCTCGCCGCTTCGGCGAGCATTTTTTCGAAAAGGGGCATCGTCATATAGTGCGAGCACGATGAGGTCACGAGATAGCCTCCGTCCTCCACGAGTTTCATCCCGAGAACGTTTATGTCTTTATAACCGCGGTAAGCGTCTTTTACTTCGGCGGCGCTCTTGCAGAAAGCGGGAGGATCCAATATCACTACTCCGAAGCGCCGTCCTTCCTTGCGGTATCTGCGCAGTTCTTCGAACACGTCGGCGCACACCGCTTGCACATTGGCGAAACCGTTGAGCGCGGCGTTGTATTTTACGTCTTCGACAGCTCGCGCAGAGATGTCCACTGCGGTGACCGATACCGCTGCCGTTGCCGCGTTCATGCTGAAGCCGCCCGTATTGGAGAAGCAGTCAAGCACCGTCTTGCCGCGGCAGTATCTTCTCACCGCGTAGCGGTTCTCTTTCTGGTCGAGGAAATATCCCGTTTTCTGTCCGTTCCGTACGTCCACGGCGAGTTTAACGCCGTTTTCTTCGATAACCGTCTTTTCGGGGACTTCTCCGTACAATACGCCGGTCACAGGTTTCAGCCCTTCTTTCAGCCTTACCGACGCGTCGGATCTTTCGTAAATGCCTTTGGGCGAAAAAGTCTTTGCCAGCACATCGGTTATGAGAGCTTTTTTGTTGTCGAAGCCGAGCGACAGAAACTGTACAGACAGTATGTCCCCGTATCTGTCGACGATGAGAGAGGGTAATCCGTCGGCTTCGCCGTAACAGAGCCGGTAAGCTTCGCCCAGCCCCAGATCGCGGCGCATGGCGTCGGCTTTTCCGAGGCGTTCCGCGAAGAAATCCGCCGTATCTTCTGCGCTTTCGTCGCGTATGAATATCCTTACGAGTATCCTCGACAAATGATTGATGTAGCCTTTGCCGATAAATTTTCCGTCGTGAGAATATACCGAGACGAGCGAACCGTTCTTGTCTTTGCCTTCCGTGCGTGCGACCTCGTTTGCGTAGACCCAACTGCGGCCTGAAATTATTTCGCGTTCTTCGCCTTTCTTGAGATATACCGAATATGCCATTGCTTCCTCCGTTTCGCGTGGAGAATATTCACATTATATACGTGTGAACGGATTTTGTCTACCCGTGCGCGCATGTACGCCGATAAAAAGGCTTATTGACGAGATTGTACGGATGTGATACCATTTACTTGCGGACAAAATCCGCATACGGAGGATATTGTATGAGATTTCGCAGAACAATTGCGATCCTGCTCACGGTTGCATTCGCAGCCGTGACGGCAGTGTCGGTCGCAGTCCTGCTCGGAGAGGAAAAGGATACCGTTCCCGTTCCGGAGCCGGAACCTATGCTTATAACTTTCTGGGGAGATTCCATTGCCGAAGGCGTGCTGGGACCTTCTCCGCTCAAAGAACGCGATTCGTACGCTTATTTCGCTGTCGTGGGCAGAGACAACGGCTATATTTACAGGAATCGTTCGGTTTCGGGACATCAGACTTCGCACATGCTCGAGTATATAAAACGGCCGGATGAGAATGCGTATATGAACGATACTCTGTTGCGCACCTCGGACATAATCCATATATCCATTCTCGGAAACGATCTTTTGCAGAACAGTCTTGGCTCCATGGTAGTTAATTACGCCAAAGGCAATACCGCGTCGCTTGACTCTAACGTCGCCCGAGCACGCGCGAATTTTACTCGAATAATGGATTATATCGAGGAAGTGAATCCGGACGCTTTCGTGATGATAAACACGGTATATAATCCCATGTTCGAAGGCAGCGTCATATTACCGTCGAGCTGTATAGACGAGATGCATGCCATTGGCATGAACGAGGAAGAAATACGCGCGACCGGCACGGCTATGCTCGCCGAACTCAACGGGATTATTTTCGATTATCTCGAAGAGCACGAGAATGCTTACGTGGTTATAGACGCGGAGAAGGAATTCGACCGGATATTCCGCGAGGACGAAGAACGCGGCAAGGGATTACTCTATAACGACGGCGTGCATCCCTCCAACGAAGGGCATGCCGTGATAGCGGATCTCATTCAGCGCGCGCTCGAGAAGGCTGGACTTGCAGACGAAGCGAAGGCGCTCGCAAATTATAAAAAGTTGCGCACGGAGCAGCTCGCAAGGCTTTACGCGGGTACCGCCGACACTGCGGTAAACCGCGCCCGCATAGCCGACGCCGCCTCCGTAGAAGAAGTGACCGACGCATATTTCCGCGCGACAGACGGTTATACTCCCGTGTATTACGATTGAGGTGACGGATATGAAAAAAGCAAGAAGAACTGTTACGGTCATACTGTTGGCGCTCGTGCTTGTACTTCCGTTAAGTTACCTTACCGCGTGCGATAACGGGGAAAACGAAGACGAAGCGGAGACCGTAGACGGGTATTATACGGAAAATACGGTGCGGTATTATATAAAAGCGAACGACATCCACGTCATGGAGCTGCCGATAGGGCTTCTGTTCGAACCGAGTCAAACTTATTTCGAGTTGAGACCCGACGGTACGATGGAAATAAGAGCCATATTCAAGAAGAACTTTCCCGCCGTTCTCAAGTCGATTTTGCAGACCGCGGATGCCGACCTGAGCGAACTGGACGTGCAGGGGATAGTCGATACCTATGTCCTGGAACTCATGCCGGCGTTTACTTTGAAGGATATACCGTTCTCGCTCGGTCTGCTCGAAGCGACTCTCGGACTGCGTATAGAAGGATTGGATTTCGAGTACAAAGGCGTAAAGGAGCTATGCGATTCGCTGGCCGAAACGTCTCGGCTGCCCTCGGTACTCGATCTCCCGGAAGGATTGGGAGTGGTATACGAGGGTAAATACAGGATCAAAGATCTGACCAGCGAAGTGACCGGCAAGACTTTCAGAGCCGTCTATACGGGCGGAAGCGCGGCTAACGGCGAACCGTATATGGTGCTGACCATGGCGGAGAACGACGAGGGGAAGGAAACCTTATCGTTACATATCGAATTCCTTAATATCACCGTTACGGGAACAACATTGTAAAAACGTCAGAGTAAAATTACGCCCGCGCATAGCGCGGGCGTTTTAACGTCTTACATGTTTTGCGTTACGCTCAGACGTAGATGATTATAAGTCCGAGCATGACGCCCGCGAGCATCGTAACGGCGGGGAACTTGCTTTTCCACATAAGATAGGCGGCGGGGAGAAGCTCGCCGAATACGACGTACAGCATCGCTCCGGAAGCAAACGACAGCGCGATCGACAGCCATATGTCGCCGAGCGTGCCGAGCCAATAACCGAGCATCGCGCCGATGACCGTGGGAAGTCCGCTGAGGAATGTGACGAGTATCGCTTTGAGTCTGCTCGATCCCCCCGTGATAAGCGGTACGGCGACCGCCATGCCTTCGGGTATATTGTGCAATCCTATGATTATCGCCAGCGTTATCGCGGTCCCTCCGGTTGCGATGCCGCCGTTGGCTATCGCCGCGCCGATGACCATGCCTTCCGGGAGGTTGTGAAGCGCGATGGCAAGTCCCATTACGATACCCGCCGCAAAAAGTTGTTTTTTGTTGACCACGGGTTCGTTCGCGTGATGCGCGTAATGGTCGCTATGGATGAGTTCGTCGAGGTTGTCGGCAGTTTTAGGATGATCCTCGTCGATATGCCTTACTTCTTTATTCGTGGAAGAGTCGATGAGCATATTCAGGAGATATATGATGAAAAATCCAAAAAGCGTGCCGCCGATAACTATAAAGATGTTGGCGGGATTTTCTTCCGAAGGAGTGATCGCGGAGGGGACGAGGTCGAAGCAGACTATCGCCAGCATGACGCCGCCGGCGAGAGCGAGCAACAGGGAGACGATCTTGGTATTGTCGCGCTTGAATATAGCCCCGACAACGCCGCCGAGTCCCGTCCCGACTCCTCCTGCAATAAAAGTTATCACTACCACCCACGCTAACATCGACATAGTTAAAGTGTAGCTAACGCGCCGCAAATTGTAAAGCGTTTTCGTATAAATCGGTTTATTTTTCGAGGGCGTGCGTGCTATTATAAATATATGAGGAATTATTCGCGTTTAGTATGCCCGAAATGTAAAGAAAAGCTCGTCAGGAAGGGCGGCAGTCTGTATTGCTCGAACGGTCATTGTTACGACGTGGCGGCTTCGGGATACGTTAATCTAGTTATGGGCAGCAGAGGATCGGCAGACTCGGGCGATTCCGGAGAGATGACTGCCGCAAGACACCGTATAATGAGCCTCGGCTATTACGACGGATTGCTCTGTAAGGTATGCGCCACGGCTGAGGAGTTCGCTCCGCGTTTCATAATCGATTGCGGCGCTGGGGAAGGAAGATTCGCTTCCGCTTTTACGGAAGCCTTCCCCGATGCCGACGTTGCCGGTACAGATCTCGCGCGTTCCGCGGTGAACGTGGCTTCGCGTACCGTAAAAGGGGCTGTTTTCGCCGTAGCAAACAGCAATGCGCTTCCGTATGCCGACGACTCGGCGGACGTCGCCGTATGCGCGTTCGCTCCCGTATTCCCCGCCGAGATACGGCGTGTACTTCGTAGCGGCGGCGGTTTTATACGGGTTACGCCGGGCGCGAGGCATCTTTACGGGCTGAAAGAAAAACTGTATTCCGCGCCTTATTTCAATGAGGAGTCGGATGAGATACCCGAAGGCTTCTCCCACAGGGAGACGGTGCGTTCGGAATATCTGTTTACCGCAAAGGGAGACGACGTGGGCGCGTTGCTGCAGATGACTCCGTATTATTATCGCACCTCTCCCGAAGCGTTGGCGAAAGTGCGTGCGGAAAAAGAATTGACTACCGAACTTGCGTTCCGCATAGACGTATTCGTCAAGGAATGACTTCGCGGCGCGGAAATTTAAGAATAACGCTTAAGTTATAAGGAATAATCGGGATATGAGCTTTTACGATAAGGTATACGAACAGGTGCGCAAGATACCCCAGGGCAAAGTTGCTACTTACGGACAGATCGCCGCCATGTGCGGCTCTCCGAGAGCTTCCCGCGCGGTAGGTTATGCATTGCATTTCAATCCGATGCCCGGGATAATACCCTGTCACAGGATAGTAAACCGCTTCGGCGGACTTGCGGAGCGATTCGCTTTCGGCGGGAAAGAGGCGCAGAAAGCGCTTCTCGAAAGAGAGGGAGTCGTAGTCACGGACTATACCGTCGATCTCGGTAAATATCTGTATGGCCGTTAAAGAAGAAGTACGCAACGGAATAACCTACCGTTACCGCAAACTGCGCAACGCGCGGCGCATAAGTCTTACGATAAACCTCGCACGCGTGGTCACGGTAAGCATGCCGTATTCTGTGACTTACGCCGCCGCCCGCGCTTTTGCCGAAGAAAAGGAAAGTTGGATCGAGGAAAAGCTGCGGGACTCGTCGTCAGGGACGGATACGGTATTGAGAGGGGGCAATATATTCAGACTTTTCGGCGAAGAATACACTTTGTACGAGAAGAAGGGATCGAGATATAAACTTGAGTTAGGGAAACATCGGGCGTTATTAGAGATACCCGAAAACGCAAATATCGAAAAACGCACGCAATATCTTCGCAGACGGTTCGCCTCGGAATTGAGAAAGGCACTGGATCTGAGACTCCCGTTTTGGGAGCAGATAACCGGCATGCGTGCCGTTTCCGTAAGCGTAAGATACATGACGTCGAGGTGGGGCAGCTGCACATACGACAACCGTATATCGGTAAACGCGTTCATAGCGGAGTTGCCGCGCGAATGTCTCGATTATCTTATCGTTCACGAACTGATACATACCGTAGTCAAGAATCACGGCGAACGATTTTACGCCGAGCTCGGGAAATACTATCCCGATTGGCGTCGCGTACGCGGGATGCTCAAATTCTGAAACGTTCTTAATTCGCTTGCGTACGGAGCTTCGCGGTTATATAATATCCGCAGTTTACGATCGACGCAGGTGAACGATGATAATAGATTTCCATACACATATTTTCCCCGACGCGCTTGCGGCAAGGGCGATGAGCGCGTTACAGAACAACTGCCACGGAGAATATAAGCCCGTACACGATCTGACGTTGAACGGATTGCTTGCGGCTATGGACAGATTCGGAGTGGACATATCGGTAGTGATGCCCGTCAGCACAAAGCCGTCCCAGAGCATGAAGAATCTCATCTGGGGAGAGAGCTTGCGTTCGGACAGAATAATACCTTTCGCAGGGATATTTCCGGAAGCCGAAAGCTGGCGGTACAATATCGATTTTGCCGTCGATCACGGCTATAAGGGGATCAAACTTCATCCCGAATATCAGAATTTCGAAGTGGGCGACGAGCAGATGTTTCCTCTCTACGAATACGCTTTGAACAAAGGACTCATAATTCTTTTCCACGCGGGCTACGACCCGATAGGTACCGAGCCGTACAGAAGCAATCCCGCCATGTTCCGCAAAGTGGTACGCGCGATGGGAGGCGGCACGATAGTCGCGGCGCATTTCGGCGGTCAGTCGCAGTGGGACGACGTGGAAAGGTATCTTGTAGGCGAGAATATTTATCTCGATACTTCCATGGGCACCGAATACTACTCCGAGGAACAGTTCATGCGCATCGTAAGAGCGCACGGCGCGGATAAGGTGCTTTTCGCGTCCGATTCTCCTTGGAGCGACGCCGGTAAAGAGATAGCCGCTCTCGGCGCCATGCCGCTTACGGAAGAGGAGAAAGAGAATATCTTTTTCCGCAACGCGAAAAGACTGCTCGGTATTTCGTGACCGCTGTTTCCGGAAAATAAAAAAATAGCTCTCTGCTCTTGCCAAAACCGTAAATATAGTGTATTATATTATTTCCCCCTTGCGCAGGCATGCGGGATTACGGTCAGGCAGGCGGTATATGGGCGCGTACGCGATTGCTGTTTTTATCTTCATATTGGCATATTCGTTTTATATGGGAGTCAACGACGGCTCCAACGCCATAGCTACGACGGTCGTCACGCGCGCCGTACAGCCTCGCACCGCGATATTCATCGCGGCATTCATCAATTTCGTGGTGCCTATAGCGGTATTCCTGCTCGGGATGCTCTCGGTCGCCGACAACATCAGCGGAAAACTTATCGGTAACGGTTTTTTCGACGGCATTTCGCAAGAGAAGGCGTTTTCTTTCGTGTTCAGCGGGTTGCTCGGCGCGATCATCTGGGGTTGCATCACCTTCTGTCTCAGGATACCCAACAGCACGTCGCACACGTTGCTCGGCGGCATAATCGGTGCGGGTATAGCCGCATTCGGTTTCAAGTCGGTACAGTGGACGGATTACGTACTTTTTAACGTGGTGCTTATGATAGTTCTCGCGCCCGTAGTCGGACTGATACTCGGATTTTTTATAATGAAGTTGGTGCGCGTCCTCGCCCGCAGAGCGAACCGCGGCATCAACAGAATAATGGTATTGCTCCAAAGGCTGAATCTTCTCATTCTCGCAAGCTCTTTCAGCAGCAACAACGCTCAGAAATCGATGGGTATTTTTTTCCTGGTAGGAGCGGTCGGACTTACGGCGTATAACGCTTCGGACGTGCCGATATGGATACCGATATGCATAGCGAGCGCACTGACGCTCGGATTGTTATTGGGCGGATACCGCGTTATAAATACCGTCGGTCGTAAGATATATAAACTCGAACCCGTGCATTCCGTCGTGGCGCAGTTCACGACGAGCGTTGTCATGATAACCGCGACTTCGCTGGGTATTTCGCTCAGTACCGGGCAGATAATGTCTTCGTCGATAATGGGCGTAGGCGCGGCGGAGAGAATTAACGGCGTGCATTGGAATACCGCCATACGCATACTTGTGAGTTGGATGCTTACGCTGCCTTGCTCGGCAGGTATGGGCGCGTTGCTGTATCTCCTGATAGGTAAAGCAATTTTCGGAATATAGAGGAGGTCGGAAATGAAATTTCTCGATAAGTTCAGGAAGAATAAAGAACCCGATTTTTTTGAGCTTCTTACAAAGCAGGCGGAACTGATAAACAAAGGTATACGTCTTCTTAACGAGTATTGTATGACTCACGACGAAGCTGTTGCCGACGCGGTAGTAAAAGCCGAGGACGACGGCGATATGGTGCGTCGCGTGCTTGTCGACGACATGAACAAGACTTTCATAACTCCGTTCGACAGGGAAGACCTTTTCAAACTGTCCGCAAAACTCGATGAAGTTCTCGACTATGCCAAGACGTCCGTAGACGAAATAAGGCTTTTCAAGATAACTCCGGACGACGAAATGACGGAGATAACGACCGCGCTTCACGAGATGAGCGAGCACATCATACTTGCGGTATCCAATATCGAAAGGCACGAAGCCATAGCCAGAGACGAAGCGATATACGTCAAGAGAATGGAAAACAAAGTAGGGGATCTCACCGTGCAGGCGCTCGAAAAGCTATTCGATACCGCCGATTTCCGTTCGATATTCAAGTACCGCGAGATATACCGTCACCTCAATCAGACCGCGGACATAGCGGACGAAGCGATGGACTGTCTGCTCAAGATCCTCGTCAAGAAATAAAGCTTGTTTTATGGCAAAAAACAATTTTTTCGCATATCTTAACAGGATGAAATATATCGAGCGCTGGTCGCTTATGCACTCCACGGTCAAAGAAAACGTGATGGAGCACAGCGAGCAGGTGGCACAGATAGCGCACGCGCTCGCGACGATAAACAACGTGGTGTTCGGCGGGAGCATCAATGCGGACAAATGCGTATCGCTTGCGGTATTCCACGAAGCGAGCGAAGTGATAACGGGCGATCTGCCGACGCCCATCAAATATTATAACAACGAAATAAAAGTCGCGTATAAAGGGCTCGAAGGAGTGGCTAACGAAAAGCTGCTTACGATGCTTCCCGAGGAAATGCGCGAGCGTTACCGCGCGGTGATATCGCCCGACGTAACGAGTGAGGAGTACCGCATGGTGAAAGCCGCCGACAGGCTTGCGGCGTACATAAAGTGCGTGGAGGAAATGAAGTCCGGCAACAAGGAATTCGCCAAGGCGCTCAAGACGATCGAAGCCGACATCAAGGAGAGCGGCATTCCCGAAGCGGAGTATTTTATGAAGAATTTTCTTCCGGGATTCAGGCTTACGCTCGACGAGTTGGACTGATTTACGAGGTTTCGATACGAAGAATTGTTGCGGGCGCGGCGCGCCCGTTAATTTTATACTTTATTTTAATTTTGCGGTATTGAAAACGGATTTGACTTATGTTACACTCTATTTGTATGTTTTCGAGGAGAAATTGCCGGAATGTTGAAGTGGCTACGTAAATTTTTCGAGTACAAACCCGACAGGGAAGTGCAGAACAAAGAGCTTGTGGA
>CALVNM010000033.1 GCA_944349735.1 uncultured Clostridia bacterium
GTAGCTCCCGTACCGGCGGGACCCGTAGGACCTGTGGGACCCGTTGCCCCAGCGGCACCCGTAGCTCCCGTGGGACCCGTAGCTCCCGTACCGGCGGGACCCGTAGGACCTGTGGGACCCGTTGCCCCAGCGGCACCCGTAGCTCCCGTGGGACCTGTAGCTCCCGTTCCGGCGGGACCTGTAGGACCGGTGGGACCCGTTGCCCCAGCGGCACCCGTAGCTCCCGTGGGACCTGTAGCTCCCGTTGCGCCCGTGCCGGCGGGACCCGTGGGACCGGTAGGTCCGGTCACTCCGGCAAGACCTTGCAAGCCTTGTATTCCCTGTACGCCTTGCGGACCTGTTGCTCCTTGCGGCCCGGTAGCGCCTTGGGGACCCTGAGGTCCGGTAGGACCTGTTGGTCCTGTGGGCCCCGTGCTGCCGATGCCGCCCGTTCTTCCCTGTATGCCTTGATTACCCTGAGGGCCGGCGGGACCGGTAGGACCCGTAGGACCGGTAGGACCTACAACGCCTTGTACGCCTTGTATTCCCTGAACGCCCTGCGGTCCCGTCGCGCCTATGGCTCCGGAAGGTCCGGTAGCTCCGGTAGGGCCCGTAGGCCCCGTCGCTCCCGTAGAAGGACCGGTGGGACCCGTAGGTCCGGTAGGCCCCGTGGGACAGACGCAGCAAGGATTACAAGGTTTACAATTATCCGACGGGCGGCAGGGGTTTAAGCCGCATCCGTTGTTTCTTTGATTGCAAAACATTTT
Organism: uncultured Clostridia bacterium; assembly: GCA_944349735.1. Taxonomy (GTDB): domain Bacteria; phylum Bacillota; class Clostridia; order Christensenellales; family DTU072; genus Stercoripulliclostridium_A. The sequence goes on from CALVNM010000033.1 coordinate 747, forward strand.
TACCTCCTTGTGGAATATGAATACGATTCTAATATCATCATATAATCCGAGGCGAAGAAAGGTTCCGAATGGCGTATCCTCTCAAGGTCCTGGCGTTAAAGCGTAGGATATATTTTGTGTTTAGCATAGTTCTGCGTATCTCCTCGACCGGTGCGCTATGTAAAAAGATCGCCCGCCAATAAAGGCGGGCGTTTTATATACGCAATAGAGGTATCCGTATACCGATGAAATGTTGCCAAAAATCAGCGTGTCGCGTATTCGCGTTCGGCTTGCGACATTCGCGAGAGCTTGTAGACTTCGCGGATATTGAGGCGGAGTTTTTCGGCTACGCGCTTGCCGTATTCCGGGTCCGCTTTCAAAAAAAGCGCGGTCTGGCGATATTGTATGCGTTTCTCCGCCTGCTTGAGCGAAGCGCAGATATTGTCTATAAGCCGCGTTCTTTCTCCCTCGTCCATCGCGCGGTAACGGTCGCCCGCCTGGACGAAATCGATGTCCTTTATCGGTACGACGTGACGCTTGATCTCGCCGTATATTTCCTGCGGCGGCGCTTCGGCGTCGCGGGTGAAGGTCACTTTCTGCATACTGTTGGGATAATAGTTGACGGGGTCGTTCGGGTTGCGCGCGAGGTCGCCGTCGCGCTCGTAATTGAATACCTCGCTCGTCGGCGCGTTCACCGCCACGCGTTGGAAATTCACGCCGAGGCGGTACCTCTGCGTGTCGCGGTAGGCAAAGAGCCTTCCCTGTAGCATCTTGTCCTGACTGGGAGCGGTGCCGGGCACCATGTTGGCTGGGCAGAATGCCGCCTGCTCCACTTCGTTGAAAAAGTTCAACGGGTTGCGGTTCAGAGTCATCACGCCCACTTCGATGAGCGGGAAATCTTCCTCGTACCACGTTTTCGTGGTGTCGAAGGGGTCGAAACGGTATGTCTCCGCCTGCTCCGGCGACATTATCTGCACGTAGAGCTTCCAGGAGGGGAATTTGCCTTTCGCTATCGCGTCGCGCAGGTCTTCGCCCGCAAAATCTGGATTTTCGCCCGCTATCTTTTCCGCCTCTTCCGCGGGTATGTATTTCAGGCCCTGTTGGGATATGAAGTGATATTTGACGAAATTGTAACTGCCTTTCGCGTTGTACCACACGAAGGTGTTGGTACCGAAGCCGTCCATGAATCGGAATCCGTAGGGGATGCCCTGGTCGCTGAAAATAATGGTCACCTGGTTAATGCTCTCCGGTGTGAGCGAAAGGAAATCCCATTGCGCGTTGGGGTCGGTAAGATTGGTGCGCGGATTTTTCTTTTGAGAGTGTATGAAGTCGGGGAATTTCATCGGATCTCTTATGAAAAATACCGGCGTATTGTTCCCCACGATGTCGAGGATACCGTCTTCGGTATAGAATTTGACGGCAAAACCTCTGGGATCCCTTACGGTATCGGCAGAATCTCTCCCTCCCGCCACGGTAGAGAATCTTACGAGCACTTTGGTCTTTTTGCCCACGCGGTTGAAAACTTTTGCGAGCGTGTAACGCGAAACGTCGTTCGTCACGGTGAATTCGCCGTGCGCCCCCCAGCCCTTGGCGTGTACCACGCGCTCCGGTATGCGTTCGCGGTCGAAACGCGCGAGTTTGTCGATAAGTTGCGAATCCCTCAGCAATATATTTCCGTCCGTCGAGGTAAGACTGAAATTGTCGTTAGCCACCGGTTCGCCGAGCTTTTGCGTGAAAATATTGTCCTGAGCCAAAATTTACCTCCTTTTTCATAATATATGCTTAAGCTTCGGGGAATGTCGGCAAATATCGGGGGTATATTTCGGAATAACGTTTTCCGTTCGTTGCCAAATGCTCGGGATGGTGCTACAATACGTTAAATAAAACCATTTCAGGTAATATCGGAGAAGTTATATATGAAATATTGGTGGGTATCGCTTATCGTGGTGATGGCGTGCTTATTGGAAATAGCGGCGGTATATCTTTTAAGGAAACACAGGAAGGTTTCCGCGTTGATCGCAACGCTCATCGGCGCCGTCGTGCTTATTTATAAAAGCGTCGAATTTATCGAATATCGCGTCGAAGGAAGCGCGGTTTATCCGATAGAGTTTTCGCAGATCAGTTATTTTACTTACAGCGCTATAGCCGTGGCGGGAGTCGAATTCATGCTGCCGGTAGGCGGATTTTTCGGATTTGCAACGGGATTCGGCAATACGCTCGCGGTAATAGCCTCGCCGGATACAATGGTGGCGGGATTCGGCAGCTGGGCGGGGCTTATCGTCTCGCTCGGCATCCATAACCTCTTGTTCTTCGGCGGATTGCTGATATGCTTCAATACCGTCAAATTCAAAAAGAAATTCGCTTGGACCATACCTCTCGCGCTTGCGCTGAGCGTAGTATTCATTATTCTCGTACGCGAAAAGATCTTTTATCCCGACATCGCAAGCACCGACAACGTGGTATTCCTTCAGATACTCGACGGAAGCATCCTGAAATATCTCATTCCCGCCGAGAAGATCACAACGGGAGTATTGGTTGCCTGGTACGCGGGACTCGTCGTGCTGCTTGCCGGAACGGGGACGGCGTTCTACGCGCTCAACGCGCGTTCGCATCGTAACGACGGCGTCACGGGAGATTTCGGATGCTGTCCCGGTCTGATGCCCTGCGTAAAGCGCATCATAAAGCGAAAACGATAAACGGTAGTCCGTTTAATACCCATAATCTTTGATATATTGACAAAATCGGCAAAATAGTAATATAATAATATATTATTAAACAATAATCCTCACGACGCGCGGTGGGCACGTCGGAGGCGGAGATGCTGATGTTTGAGATCAGAGATTTTTCCAAGAAGTACGAAGGGGCGAAAAAATATTCCGCGTACAAGATCAATCTTAAAGTAAACGACGGCGAGGTATGCGGTCTCGTCGGCAGTAACGGCGCAGGGAAATCCACGCTTATCAAGAGCATGACCGGTATACTGCCGTACAGCGAAGGGACGATAATCATCAACGGCTACGACCTCAGGAAACAGGGCGTCAAGGCGAAGAAAAATGTCGGTTACGTTCCGGACGACCACACCGTCTACGACAAGCTTACCGGCAGGGAATACGTCAATCTCATGGGTAGCATGTACGGAGTAAAAAAGCGTCAGAAGCAGGCGATACTCGATTCGCTCGCGGCACGATTCAATCTTACTCACGCGCTCGATGACCAGATAAGCAGCTATTCCCACGGGATGAAGCAGAAGATATGCATAATAGGCGCCATTATACATAATCCCAAAGTGTGGGTATTGGACGAGCCTATGGTGGGACTCGATCCGCAGACGATGGCGGAAGTAATGAAACTTATCAGGGAGCATGCCGCGCGGGGAAACTGCGTGGTTTTTTCTTCTCATAATCTCGACGTGGTGAGACGGGTTTGCGACAAGATAGCTTTTATCGTTCAGGGCAGGCTCGCGTCCGTAATAGACGCGGCGACGGTCAGGAACGGGAATTTCGACCTCGACGCATATTTTATGGAGCTTAACGGGCAATGGAAGCGGTAGCGACGTATCTCAGACTTCAGATGAAGCTCCGTTGGGGCAGTGAGGAAAGCGACCGTAAAAGCCGCTTGCTTACCGCCGTGGTCAGCGTGGTCACATTTATGGTCATACTCCTTCTCGAATACGTCCTTATCGGCGTGCTCGTGGATTATTTCAGCGACGGTCTCACCTCGGAACAGATAGCTACCGCGTTCATGACGATAGTGGAAGCGGTGCTTACAGTAACTGCGGTCACGGCGCAGATCAAGTGGCTACTGCGCCCCGCGGACGTACAGATAACGGCACGTTTTCCGGTATCGCCGTTCAGCATGTTCCTTGCGAATTTGCTGATGATATACATTAATCTTACCATTTATTCCGCAGCGCTTACCTTATCTATGATGGGAGTTCTCGGGATCGCTACGGGAATGTTCACCTTCGAATATTTTCTTGGATTGTGCGCGGCGGCGTTGATAGGGCCGGTGATACCCTTTGCCGTTTCCGTCATAGTAGCCGTGCCGGTCATGTTCGTGCTTAATCTTCTCGAGAATCATAATTACGTCAAGCTGTTTATATTTATACTGGGCATAGTGGCGTTTTTCGTGACGTACGATTATATTCTGAGGATGATGGCGGATTACTTCATCTATCAACGCATTTCCAACGAGACCGCCGACCTCTGGGATAAACTCATACTCGCGCTCAATTCCGAATTCAATCCCTTCGTGTATGCGGCGAATTTCATTTTTTTCCGCGACGTCGGACGAAGTCTTATCGTAAACGCGGCTGTTTTCGCGGTGCTTGCGGGCGCGGGGATGACGATAGCGAAACCCGTGTACGACAGAGTGCGCAACAGAGCGCTCGAAGGCAAAAGGGGTATATTCAATAAAAAAACCGCTCTCACGAGCGACGGCGCTGTCTCCGCCGTAATTAAAAAGGAATTCAAAGAAATCATGCGTACCCGCGTGTACGCGTATTTTTATCTCGGAATAGCGATAGCCACTCCCGTAATGGTGTTTTTCTGCAACCGCCTCGTCAAACAGGTGGGCGAAGCGCAGATCGGCGGTAGCGTAGCTTTCGGTACGTCCGTGCTCGTCATAACCGCGTTTATGGCGATGATAAACGTGTTTTCCGCCAATATCATCAGCAAGGAAGGCACGAGATTTTATCTTACGAAGATAATTCCCGTCAGTTTCACCGCGCAACTGTCTATCAAGAGCCTGATGAATCTCATGGTCTCCGCGGGGGCGCTGGCGATAAGCTGTTTCGTGATAGGCGTGCTCAAGTTCGTCGAGACGGAACAGATATTCGTTATCGTTGCGGTGGAGCTGGTGATGGCGGCGGGATTCATTCTCAACGGTTTCAATCTCAACGTACGCCATCCGTACCTCAAAAACAAAGCCAACGGCGACGTCGCCGAGATCAATACCAGCATAATGATGACGATAGGTCTTCTGTTCAGCGCGCTGCTCGGCGGAACGTCCATAGTGCTTGCGTACGATAACGAGATCAAGTTGGTTTACTATATAATATCGGCGGTTGCGGCGGTTTATTTCCTCGTCAATGCCGTGATATTCTTCACGAGCGCGGAGCGCAAATACAATTCGATAGAGCCGTAAGGAGGATAAATAATGAAGAAGATTATGTCCGCGTCGCTCATCTTACTGCCGCTCATCATTCTCATCATACTGACGGCAAGTACCGCGATAGTCAGCGCGACGAACCATATTTACGTGGAAAGCGTGGAAATAGCGGATTCGGACACCACGCTTACGCTCTATAAGACGTCTGACGACGCAAGACCGTCGTATCAGCTCACGACGAACGTGTTTCCGCTTTTCGCTACGAATAAAGAGATCGTTTATCGCTCCGACGACGAGAGCGTGGTCGAAGTGGACTCGAGCGGAGTGGTTTACGGCGTCGGTTTCGGTGAAACTTACGTTTACGCGATAAGCAAGGAAAACAGCATCAAATCCGCTATGCGGCGCGTTGTAGTGACCGACAGAAGCGTACATTCCGTGGAGATACTCAATCCCGTATCCGTGATGTATCTCAACGAAGAGTATCAGCTCGAATGGCGGGTCACGCCGGAAGGCGCCGAGAATAAAGCGGTCGCATTCGTGAGTTCCGACCCGTCGGTCGCCGAAGTGACGTTTGACGGCGCGATATTCGCCCGCACGTCGGGCGTGACCGAAATAACGGTGTATGCAGTCGACAATCCGGCGGCGAAAGCGACCATGACCCTCAGAGTGACCGCGCTCATAGAGTCCGCCGCTCTCGACGGAGATATCAATACGGTAGTGTTGGCGGGCGGACAGGCGCACTTCCCGGATATAGTATGCTATCCTTCGACGGCGGATTATATCGTGGAATACGTTTCTTCCGACAATGCGATCGCCACAGTAGATGATAACGGCAACATTTCATTCTTAAAAGCGGGAAGCGTTACCGTGACCGCTAAAATAATAGGCACGGATTACGTATTCTCCAAGGTCTATACCAGTACGCGCGGGTATCTTACGGGAGTTACCGTTTCGGGTGCGTTCAACGTGCGGTACGAGGACTACGCGGGCAGGAAGCCTTTGGATATAAGCGTTTCCGTTTCGCCCTCCGACGCGGATATGAGATACGTGACTTACGATATATCCGATACCGACGTGATAGAACGCGGAGAAGACGGAGAGTTTTACGTCGTCGGCGGCGGACGTACGGATCTTACCGTATATTATAAAACTTCCGATACCGCTGTCGGAAGAACGACCGTGACGATCAATGTCACGCGCGATCTCGAGGGAGTCGATTTCCGCGATCCCGAAGGCGTATGCGGCAATTTCATATATGCGTTCGACGAGATGATTAAGATCGACGCCGTGAAAATACCGAGTGACGCTACCGACGAAATAGTTTACGTTTCGCAGACGGAAGGCGTCAGTGTTTACGACGGATACGTACTATTCGATCGGAAAGATGTTTATAAGGAAGCCGTCATAGCGTATTCCGCGGGCGGAGGAAGGGTGAGCGGCGAATTCAGGGTCGCGTATATCGACGATTCCGAACTCTTCCCGATAGAGATCCCGTCCTCGGGGACGGCGGTCGAATTGTATATGCCCGCCGCGATCGACGAACAGAAACTCGGTTACGCGTTCTACGTGCGCGGCGCCGATTCCGTCGTCGTTACGGACGCAAACGGCATAGTCCGTCCGTACGACACGGTATATTCCACGGGAGTATTCTCTTACGAGGCGGTCGTCGACGGCGCGGAGCCTGTTTCATTGACCGTGAACGTATTGAGAAAGGTCGAAAGAATAGACGGCGTTACGTTCACTGCGGTATTGTCGGACGAAGAATATCCGCTCGCTTCGACGGCGGGAAGATATTATACCGTTGCGGATAAAGTGCGCTTCGATTATGCGCTCTATCCCGCGGACGCCACGTTGACCGAAGCCCGCGTAACGATTGCCGAAGGCGACGCGTACGTCGAAGCCGGATATATCGTATTCCGTTCCGCAGGCGTCGCGGAAATACTTATAGAAGCGGACGGCGTAGAGTCGAGACATCTCCTGGAGAGTACGTTCGGACATCCCGACGGCGACACCGTGACCGTAAGCGAGATAACGGCATACGCCGGAGAAACGGTCGCTCTACGCGATATGATCTCCGCGATAAGCCCTTACGGAGCGGATATTTCTTATATTACGATCGCGGGAGTTGCAGGAGCTGCGATTGCGGAAGGCGAAGCCGTGAGCGCGCTTTACGGCGGGACCGCCACCGTGGAGATAAAGATAGAAACTTGCTCGGGCAGCATTACGAGATACGTGACGGTGAATGTCGTCGAAGCGCCTTCCGGGATAACGCTCAAAGACAATTATATACTGACCGACAAACCTTCGCTCGGGATAGACGAGGACCTGTTTAAGATACTGCCGCTTACGGCAAATATCGATACGGAATACACTGTACAGGTAACCGAAGGCAACGCTAAGGTTGCCGAAAACGTTGTAAATTTTACATCGGCAGGCTTATGCCGGATCAGAGTCACGCTCGCTAACGGTGTATCGGCGGAGCTTAGCGCGGTCTATAGCGGAGATCTCGAAGTCATAAGTTTTACGGAAGGCGAGATAACGGAGATCTCTCTCGGTAAAGAGTTCGTTGCCGAGCTTCCTCACGAACTCGTGCTCGCTTTCGACGGATTCTCTGAGCTGAACGGCATAAATTGCATCGGCGGCGTATTCACCGTCTCGGAGGCGGTGGACGAGGGCGAAGAATACAGCGCGTCTTTCGCCGCGTGCGGCAAGACGTTCCGGATAAAGGGCGTTAAAGAGGCTGTAAGCATAAGCGCGTTCCTTACCGACGAAACCGCGTTCGACAAGGAAGGCGACGTTTACGTGACCGCATCCGTGACTGCGGCATTTGTCGCGGCTCTCGACGCAGACAGTACGTATAAGGAAACGGAAGCGAGGAGTCTCACGCCCGACGTGGCTTCAGTGGCTTCGGACGGAAACGGAGGCTATCTCATAACGTTCCTTAAAGCGGGAGAGGCGGTGATAGAAGCGCGTTCCGTGCGCAGCCCCGAAGTAAAGACCTCGCTTGTCCTGAGAAGTTCTTTCGGAGCGGCGGAAAGAGTAGAGATCTCGGCAACCGATCTCGTTCTCGATTTCGATTCCGACACGCAGAATTCGTGCGATCTGAGCGCATTCGTCACGCTTTATCCGTCAAACGCCGTCATAGGCGAGATCGCGCGCGCGGAGGCTTACGACGCTGCGGTCGTCAGCGCGGACGGACTCGTGCTGGAAGCCGAAGGCGGCGGCGAAACAACGGTGCTTCTGAGCTTTGCGACGGTCGGCGGGTACGAATACCGCTCGGTCAATGTGAGCGTAAAGCGTTCCGGCGAAGACATCGAAGTATATCTTAACGGCTCGTTATCCGAGGCGGGCAAATACCGACTCGGCAACGGGCTGGTCAATATTTCCGTAAAAGCCACTCCCGCGGACGCCACATACAACAATACCGTTTCCGCCGCGATAACGGCGGGCGCGGAATATGCCGAACTGATAGGCTCCGACGTCCTGCGGCTGAAGGAAGCGGGACAGACGGTGGAAGTTACCTTCTGCCTTGACGGGACGGAAGTTAAAAAAGTATATTCCTTCATAGCGGATTCGGTGGTATTCAACGCCGTAGCCGACGTTCAGGGCAATTACGTCGTACCCAAAGAGCTGCCGTTCGTATTCGAATACAAGGGCGAAGGCTACTATACGTTCCCAGCAGGGATAAAGGTCGTTTCCGACGATAACAACGGTACCGTCTGCGAGGCGGCAAGCGGCGGAGTTTATACTATGACGGCGGGCGGCGTGAGCCGTACGCTCGTCGTCACCGAAAAAGCCGTCGCTATAGGCGACGTCACGGTGAAAGATTATTGCAACGCTACCGGCGCGACGGCGGAAATAACGCTCGGCTCGGACGCGTTCTATACCGCTTCTTCTTCGGTTACTCTCATGCTCCCCGTAAGCGGAGCAGTCAATGCGGACGGTTCCGCGCCCGAGATAACCGCTTCGGCGTCAGGCGCGGATTACTCGGACGGCGAACTTACGTTTACCGCGGCGGGTACCGCATACGTGACGGTCACGCTCGAAGGCGAGGACGCTTTCGGTGCGTATAAGACGGAAAAGGTCTTCCGTATCTCGAGCACTTTCGGAGCGGCAACCTCATTCGAATTGAGCGGATATCCCGCAAGCGTTCTGTTCGACGAGACGCGCGAATTCGCTTTGCCGCAGGTTACGGTGACCGCGCCCGCCTACGGCGGCGACGAAGCGGTGAAGAACGTGAGCTTTACAGCGGACGGCAGGGTATTTGCGATAGACGGCGACACGGTAACGGTCGTTGCTTCCGGTACGGGAAGTATCGAGGCTGTCGTACGCGATTGCGCGGGCGCGGAGATCTTCCGCAGAAGGATAGAGATTTTCGTTTCCAAATATATCGACGAGATCCGCTTCGAGAACGCGAAAGGTTACGATATACTTTGCGATTACGTGAATACGGACGTCTACACGGTACGCGCTTTGTTTGACGCTGCGGAAGCGGCGCCTACCGATACGGCGCTTACTTACGAGTTCGTTCCGACGCGGCGTTCCTTGTCGGCTTCGACGATAGACGCGCTTACGGGCGAAATAACTTTCGCGGAAGAATACGGCGTTTACACGGTGCGCGTTTACGCAAACGGCGGAGCGGAAGCTTACGTTACCGTCGTGAAAGTGGCGTCCTGCGTCACGATAATCGAAGCGCTTAACGGCGACGAGATTTATAATATCGACAGCAACGCCCCGTACGTCATAAACAGCGTGGGCGCGGCGTATCACAATATAGCTTTCGGCGACGAAGTCACCGTCGTCAACGCGGCATGCAACGTTTTCAGCGTTGCGGAAGGCAAGCTTTTCAGCATCTCCCCCGTTCCTGGAAGCGAGATAGAGATAAACGTATGCGAGGACGCCGAACGCATAGACTTCGCCGGCGATATGGACATCGCGGGCGAAAACCTCACCGCGAGAACGGAGATAGACCTTGACGCGGGGCTTATCCCGTCGGTATATCCCGCAACGGCGCGCGACGATAACGGCGCGATAGTCGTAACCTATTCGATCGCTTCGGGCGCGGAATACGCAAGCGTAAGCGACGGCAAGCTCGTCTTTACGGCGCAGGGCACTGCCGAAGTGAACGTGACTGCCGGCTCCGTAAACGTGAAGATCACCGTCACAAGCTCGTTCGGCTACGTTTCCGAAGCGCGCTGGGAGGTCGACGATTACGCCGTGTACCTCGAAACGGGCAGTATTTCCATAGCGGGAGACTATACCGTGTATCCGCTCGACGTGGATAGCGCACGGTATAATATCTCGGTTGAAAACGTATCTATAGCTACAATAAATGCCGATAATACTCTCACCGCCGTGAAGGGTGGCAGAACTGACGCGATACTTGCGTACGAGGTAGACCAAGGGGTGTGGCACAGCGTTTCGATACCTTTGGAAATTTACGATCCCGTATCCGTTGCCGAGATAATGTACGGCGGCAACGCGACCGACACGATTATTACGGGCGAACTGAATTACTTACTCGAAACGCGGTTCGACAAAGAGGACAACGGACTGTTCGTCAAGGAATTCGTCTCGGGCGATACGTCGGTAGCCGAAGTCGGCGCGGACGGAACTGTCGCTTTCTTCAGGAAAAACACTTTTGTCACGCTCACGCTGAGGGCGGTCAACCCCGACGGCAGCGTAGCGGAAGCCTCGGTCCGCGCAATGTACACCGACCGAAACATACTCGTAGCGGGCGAAGGCGCTTTAAGCGTCGAGTACGATCAGGGCGAGAGCGTGGCGGTATTCGTTCCCGGACTTTACGGAGGACACTCTTCAGCTCTTTCAGCAGAAGGAAAGGGAGTCATAACCGTCGTTGACGGAATATTCTTTACGCTGTCCGCGGGCGGCAGCGAAGCGCTTACCGTCACATCCGGCGCGTTGAAGTGCGAGGCGGAAGTTTATTCTTACAGAAAGACTCAATCCGTCTCGGTAAACGACTCGATAAAGAACGATTATCTTTATACTTCCTTTGCCATCGTGGATCTTATGCCCGCGCTGTATCCCGCCGATTCCGCCGAACGCAAAGACGTGATCTATACTTTGAAAGGCGCGGAAGGCTTTGCGACGGTAAGCGGAGACGGCGTACTGACCTTTACCGGAGCCGCCGAAGCGGAGATCACCGTCAGCGTCGTTTACAAAGGAGTTACCGAAGCTGAACGCACGGTACGCGTAAGAAGCTCCTTCGGTAAAGTCGAGAGCTTCGATATAAGTGCGGACGGCGATAGCGCGGTAAGTTCGTATGTGTTCGAAGACAAGAACGAATCGCGTTCGTTCGTATTGATCAACGTTGCGCCTGCGGACGCTACGGAGTATTCTTTTGCGATAGACTGCTCGGCTCTCGGAGGAGCGGTAAGCTGTTCCGAGACCGACGGCGGCTTTACTCTTACATCCTCGGGAAGAGGCTCGGGCAACGTGACGGTCAGCGTGGACGGCGTACTGCGCATGATAGCCGTCACCGCAAAAATAAAGGTCGACAGCGTTACGGTGGCTTACGGCGCGACCCGGATCACCGATTCAGCGCGCACGATGGCAGGGGAGCTTGTCCTGACGGTGGGCGTATATCCTCTCGACGCCAACGACCGCACCCTTGTCGTAACGGTCAACAACGGCGGGACCGCGGTGCTTACGGGCGACAGCCTGACCCTGACGATGCCGGCGTATAAAGACTATACTTTGACGATAAGTTCGGCGGACGGCGGATATTCGGGACAGCTGACCGTAACGAGAATAAATACTTTAACGAGCTTCAACGTGACGTATAACGGTCAAACTCACGCGGCAGGCGCCGGCGGAGAATTCAGGATAGAATTACCTTATAACGCTTCCAACGCCGTGTTACAGCTCGGCGGCTTCCCCACGGATCTTATAGGACCGCTCGACTACGGCGCAGTTTCCACTGTGGCGAGCGACGGCATAACGCTTCAGACTAATTCCACTCAGATCAACGTCGTGATACCGGCGTTTACCGAGGCTTCGCCTGCCTTTAACGGCAGTCTGACCGTAAAATCGGGGTCGCTCGGCGTTAACGTTACGATAAACAGGGACGGCATAATGTCGATAGAATTCACCGATCACGACAACACCAACGATTCGAGTTACGGATTACAGCAGATAAGGCTTTTCGGTAAGCAATCCTATTACGACGGAGGCAATAAAACTTACTATAAAATGCCCGTGTCGGTGCTTCCCGCGGCGGCGAACAAAGCCCTTACCTGGACTACCGACAACCCGACGGTGAAATGCGAATACAAAGCTTCTGCGAACGAAGTCCTGCTCTATTTCAACAACGTGACCGGCAATACGGAAACGGATATAAGGAACGACATATTCGATAAGACCGTGACAGTCACCGCGACCGACGCGTCGGGCAGCGTGCGCGACAGTTATACCTTCCATATCGTTAACAACGGAGTGAACGTATTCGATCAGGCGGGCTTCCTTGCGAATAAATCCGTGGTGCTTCACGTAAACCTCGGCGGCACGGAGGAATCTGCGCTTGCCAAGTATGCGTCTTATTCGTACACCGCCAACCCCGGCAAAACTCTCATATACGGCAACGGATTCGTCATCAATTTCTATGCCTGGAACAATCAATATACGTCGAGTATGGGTAACAACCTCAACACGAGCGTAGGCAAAGCCTATAACGTAAATCTTAAAGGCGGCAATTTCGACGCGTCGAAGGGGAGTTATCACAACAATTTCGGCGGCTCGTATTTTTACTATTGCAAAATACAGCAGACCTATAAAGGTATCTGGGCGGGCGACGGCAACCGGATACGGAATTGTTATTTCAGATATATCACGGATATGTCGATACAGATCTCGAACGCAGATAAAACCGTATATGTGGAGAATATCATTTCGATAGACGGCGGCAACGCGGCGCTCGAGTGTCAGAACAAGTCGTATTACCTGAAAGGCTTCATAGACGTGTACAATTTCAAGAGCAAAAAAGACCTGAAAGATATGACCGTGACCGAGACCGTAGCCAAATGGATGCTCAACGACCTCAAATCGAAAGGCAATTTCGTGAGGGAAATAAACGGCGATCCTTATTTCAACGTGGTATTGTATTCCGGTAAGACCGGAGGCGCGAGCAGACCTGTGTATTTCTGGAACGGCTCGTCCTATGTATCCTCGAATAAAGGCAGCGAATATGCGGCGAACGGGTTGACGAAACTCACTTCAACGTTTTTGCTTGCGGGCTCCGTGGCGGTGTATTCGTACGAGCTCGACGTAATAGATTATTACGATCAGTACAACGCGGACGGCAGCGAAAACATAGCTAATCTGTCGCAGCAGGAAAGAAAACTTTTACGCGAGAACAAACCGCAATACTGACGAGGTAAGTAAAAAGCCGCCGTTTCGGGCGGCTTTTTACTTTAAGTTTTCATTTTCGTCTTAAAAAAGCGTATAGTAAAGAAGCCGGTATCAGCGACGCGTTCAGCGCGGCTACTGAGATCGTGAACGGACGGAAGGAGAGGGGAAGGAAGGTGGCCCCGCCCGTAACGGCGGAAACGGTAACGCCGAGATAGACAGCGTATGCCGCGTCCGTGAGGATCACCGCCGTGACGAATATTATCAGTGCTATAAACGTGCCGTCTTTTTTCATTACCAATAATAACTCCATTCTTCCAGTTGATTCTGAGTTTTGGGCATTGCGGCGTTCTCTACGTTCAATCCCTGCGAATAATAAATATTGTGATCGAACGAGGAAATCAGCGCGCCTACGCCGGCGTTGAAGCCGCTTGCGCTGCCGGTAAGGTAATAGTTCTCCGTAATACCGTACGGCATCACGGGGAAATACGGGGAAAGCTGTACGCCGACGATACCGCCCGCGAAGCAACCCGAGTAACCGGGGTGCGTGAAGCGCATCGCGGAATATGAGTCGGCTATTGTGGCGGAATACGATCCGGAGTTGGCGAAATAACCTGCGATACCGCCTCCGAAGAGGAATACGGCGGGGTTCTCGCCTTCGGCGAGATTGTCCGCTTCGGCAGAAGACATGCTCAGCGTTCCCAGAGCGGCGCAGTTGTCTACGGAAGCGGAACCCGAGGAATGAGCCGTATTTGCCGCGGCGATACCTCCCGCGTAAATATACGAGTACACAGAATAAGCCTTTATGTCCGCGTCGTTCTTGGAATGACGTACGGCGCCGTAATTGGTGCAAACCACGCCGCCCGCGTAAACGGCGATATTGCCGCTCTTGCCGAGCTTATCCATTTCCTCTTGTATAGCTTCCTTCGTCGCTTCCGACGTTACCGAAACGTCGCCGCCGTTGAAGCAGTTGCTGACCGTGCCGTAATTGTTGAGGACTACGCCGGAAAGGTTCGGAGACCACATGGCGTAAGAGGAGGTCTGAGTAATAGGAGCCATATTCGTGCAATCCAATACTCTGCCCGAGGAAGCGTTGTCCGCGACGATACCCGCGCCGTCCACGGTGTCAAGCGACACGGAGGAATTTTCGCCGAGAGTGCAGTAAGCCACGGTGCCTTCGTTTTGCGCGGCGATCCCCGCGAAGAAGCTGTCTCCCGCGCTCTTGCCGCTTGCAGAAGCGCCGATGCCTTCCAGCCGTATATCGAGGGTCACGTAATTTATCGTTCCCTTGTTCAGCGAAGTCAGGCAACCGAAATAGACGGTATCGTCACCCGAAACGTCATTTATCGTGCCGCTCGCCTTGATAGTGAGCCGCTCCGCTGTACCTGTTACGGTCTCCGCAAGCAGAGCGGTGGAAGAGGAGTATTCCTTATTTATCTCGCCGAAATCGAACGTGACGTCGCTTATTTTGCCGCTTATGTCGCTGAACAGCGGCTTGTCCGCTCCGGTCACTCTGACGGTATGCCCGCCGCCCGAAATTACGGAGACGAGATCTATTCCTCCCGACGCTCCCGCGTCTAAGGTGATGTCGGAGTCCAGTAGGAAAAAGCGCCCTTCGTCGTCGCCTGCGGCGAAGAGGAATTGTTCGGCATTTGAGATGAGTATGGGACTTGTCGCGGAACCGTCGCCGCCGAAAGCGGCAGGGACGGCGTACAATGCGCCGACGGCGCCGCCGGCTAAACACAGTCCGAGAAGGGCTATGAGCACGACTGCCGTTATCTGAACGGCGTTCATCTTACGCGAATGAGGCACGTGAACGCCTTTTTCTTTGACGCGGATCTTGCCTTTGGAAGTAAGAGAATAAATTTTTGCCGCGCGTTCCGCACCGGAAGCGGAAGGATGGTTATTGAGTTCTGCGCGTAAGGAAGGCGCGTCGCCGATCACTGCCAACATGTCGGAAGGCGAGACGAAATCTTCGCGGAAAAGTCTCAGGCTTCTGCCCGCCATATCGCGGAACGTCCTGTAGTCTTCGGGATATTCGGGCGAAACCGTATACGAACCGTCGTGAGCCTTCAGTCTTTTGCCGAATTTACGGATGACCGAACGGCTGTCGTACATGTAACAGAGACTCAAGAGGGGAAATCTGCCGAAAGCGTGCGCCGCGAGCGAAGCGTCCGCCGTAAGCAGCCGTTCCGTCAGTTTCGCGTCGTCTCCCTTTATGGCGGCATGCAGATCGAAAACGACGCCTGGGCGGCGACCTTTATCCCCTATGTCAGCGTCGCGGCGGCTG
>CALVNM010000034.1 GCA_944349735.1 uncultured Clostridia bacterium
GTTAAAAACTATTTCGGTATCTGAACCCGATAACGTTACGGAAATGGTAACGCCGTACCGTTCGGCTACAATTTTCGGTTAAAGCAAAAAAACGCAAACGGACATAGAAAAACGGCTCGCCTTCGGGCGAGCCGTTCCTTTGGGTAAAAGTTACGGATCGGACTCCGCAACGGTGCCGCCCGTTACAGAGAGGCTACCGTTTTCTTGAGTTCTTCGATCATCTCGTCGATCTGTTCCGCGGTGATTATGAGCGGCGGAACGAATCTCATCACTTTGTGCCCGCAAACGTTCAGTATGTAACCTTTCGAGAGCATATCGTTATATATGGCTTTCGCGAAGGCTTCGTCTTCCACTTCCATTCCGTCGATGAGTCCCATCCCGCGTACTTCTTTCACCTTCGGATGCTTTATTTCTTTAAGACGCGCGCGCAGATATTCGCCTTTGCGCGTAACGTCTTCCATAAAGCCGGGTTCGCGTATCTTCTTGCATACGGCGTACCCCACCGCACACGCGAGCGGCGACGAACCGAAAGTCGTACCGTGGTCGCCGGGAGTCCATGCTTCGGCCACATCATCGGTAGCAAGACATGCCGAAATCGGGAACCCTCCGCCTATGCCCTTAGCCGCACTTACGATGTCGGGTTCTATGCCGTAATTCTCGAACGCCCAGAATTTACCGGTTCTTCCCGCGCCCGTCTGTACTTCGTCGAGTATGAGAAGCTGTCCGTTCTTTTTCGTAAGCTCTCTTGCAAGCTTCATGTAAGACTCCGTTGCGGGCAGTATGCCGCCCTCTCCCTGTATCGGCTCAATAAGGAGCGCCGCTACTTCTTTGTCGTCGAGAGCTTTCTTCAGCGCCTCTTCGTCGTTATACGGAACGTATATGCCTATGCCGCCGGGAAGCGGCGCGAAAGGCTTATTGTATTTCTCCTGCCCCGTCGCGGTGACCGTGGCGATCGTCCTTCCGTGGAAAGACTGTAACGCGGAAACTATTTTATATCTTTTTTCGCCGCGCTTATAGAAGTACTTACGGGCAAGTTTTATACTGCACTCGTTGGCTTCGGCGCCGCTGTTGCCGAAAAATACTTTGCCGAGACCGGTACCCTTGACGAGTTGCTCCGCCATGAGTCCGCGCGGTTCCGAATAAAAATAATTGGATATTACGGTCACTTTGCGTGCCTGCTCGATGAGGGCTTCGGTAAATACCGGATGATTGTATCCCAATGCGTTCACCGCTATGCCCGCGAGGAAATCAAGATAAGTTTTCCCTTCGGAATCGGTGAGATAGCAGCCTTCGCCTTTGACGAAGGCGATGTCGGCAGGCGAATAGGTATTCATGAAATACTTCTTGTCGCGCTCTTTGATAACGTCGAAATTACTCATTGTGTCACTCCTTGTTCGATTTATACGTATACGAGGTATTGCGCTATCGCCAGTACGCCTACCGTAGCGGCGAAAAGCGTAAGATGTATTTTTATGCTCCAGCGGAACCACTTACCGTAGTCCACCGTAGTAAGCCCGAGAATGAGGAGAAGCCCCGCGTTGGTGGGCAGGATCACGTTGGCGAAGCCGTCGGCAAAGGCAAACGCGAGTACCGCTACCTGCGGATCGAGTCCGACGAGTCCGCAGATATCGAATATCATAGGCATCAGAAGGAAGGCTTTTGCGGAACCCGACTGTATGAATATCTCGAAAACGAATATGGTGCAATATATTATCATCGTCGTTCCGAAACCGCCTTTATTGCCTATCAGCTCCACGAATTTATATAGAATAGTATCCATTATATCGCCTTCTTCGACTATATAACGGATACCGCCGGCTATAAGGATGAGGATTACCGCGGGAAGCAGAGTTATCGCGCCTTTACCGAGTTGCTTGAGAAGCGCTTTGCCTTTCAGCCCGCACATAACGGAAGCACCGACGCCCGCTATAACGTAGACGGCAAGTATAATATACATGAGATAATCCGCAAGCGCTCTCCACGCTATCGAGATAAGTGCTAGAGCCACCACCGCGAGCATCCAGCAACCGAACCAAAGCAAAGCCTTATTCTTTCCCTTGTCTTCGGTGAAATCGTCAATTCGGAATGAAAACTCCTTTTTTCTCAAAGAGTCTTCGGCGAAGACCATCGATTTCTCAGGGTGACGTTCTATCTTACGAGCGTAAGGATAGAGGAACGCCATCAATATGATATAAGCGAGCGCGAAAGTAAGGATGCGCATACCTATCCCGGAATACATCTCGAGTCCGCCAAGGGTCTGCGCAACACCCACTGTGAACGGATTGACCACGCCCGCGGAAAATCCGAAACAACTGGCCACCACGGCGATCGCGAGTCCTACGAGCGCGTCCCAACCGAGCGCATAACAAAGCATGACCACGACGGGAACGAGCGGTATAAGCTCCTCGAACATACCCGCCGTGCTGCCGAGGAACATGAACGCGAAACTTAAAAGGAATAAAAGAAGGTATTTGCGGTGACCGAGTTTGTTATTGAGATACTCGACCATATAAACCATTATCCCCGTATCGTCGAGAGCCGTAAAGACCGCGCCTATAATGAATAAAAGTATTATTATCGCCCTCACGGTCATGTATCCGTCCGACGAGGGAAGCAGTATCATAAGCGGAGAAAGCAGGAACTGCCACCACTTTATACCATCGAGAGTAGGATCTGCAACATAAGTACCCGGAATTATTGCGCCCGAAGCGTCGCGTTGATACATGCCTTTTTCGAGTACGAAGGTCAGAGCATATGCGGTTATGAACAGCGCGAGCACCACCGCCGCGCCTATCACGACGGCTTTTTTACTGATGCTTATGGATTTTGCTTTCTTGATCTCCGTCTCGGGCGTAAGTACGGCAGCAGCGGCTTCGCCGCTCGGTGCGATATCGGCTCCGTCTCCGACTTCGGATACGGCGTCCGATCCGTCCGCGATACCTTTCTCGCGATCGGCGACGTTTTCATCGTCGGTATATTTCATTTCGTCGTCAGACATTTTGTTTCCCTCTCTCCGAGTAAGCGGCTTCCGCTTTCAATACGAATCCGCTTACGGTGTCACGGTATTCTTCCGGATACTTCGTAATGCTCCTTGCGTGTATGCTGTCCTCGAAAGTATGAAGTTCCGCCTGCGGCGCGGCTTCCTTAAGCATTAGCGCGTTGCGATACGCGACGGTTTTGTCGGTTTTGCTGTGCATTATGAGTATCGGGCACTTAACCCTCGCGATCGCCTCCAGCGCGTCGCACTCGTCGACGTCGAAGCCGAAGAAACGTCCGCATATATAACGTATCGAAGGCATTACCGCTTTGCGAATTGCCTCATTCTCCGTATAGCGCGTGAGAAGCCCTTCGAAATTGGCGTACCCGCAATAATCTATAAGGAATACGGCGTCGGGTATTTCCGCAGCGACCATTACGGCGGTAGCCGCTCCCATACTTTCTCCGAAAAGCGCAATGCTGTCCGCAGGTCGTTTCGCGCGAAGCTCCGTTATCCAGTCGAGCACGTCATACTTTTCGTACGCGCCGAAAGTCACAGTATCCCCGCCGCTAAGGCCGCTTCTCCTGTGGTCGGGAATAAAAACGTTGTACCCGAGCGAGAGGAAAAGCGTGAGATACTTGAGTTGCGAAGCAAAACACGAATTATGCCCGTGAAGGCATACCACGGTTTTGGAAGAATTTTCGCATGTATAAAAACGCGCGCTCAGTTCATAGCCGTAGCGCGACGTACGGCGCATCTGCTCGAAAGGTATGTCGGTGACCGTGCGGTCCAGACCTTTTTCCGTTATCTCGTATTCGACGAGATACTCGGCGGAACGCCTCTCGGGCTTGACAAGCCCTTTTATACCGAAATACAGTCCCGTAAACCAAGCCGCGACAAGTACTGCCGCAGCGAGGTCGATACTTATCAGAATTATTTCTCCGACGGACATATCCGCTCCAATGTAAATTATCTCGCGGAATTGGCAAGCTCGGCGAGCTTCTCCACGTCGTGTATGACTATTTCGTCCTTGCGGTAAGAAATGATGCCGTCTTCCTTCATATGAATCATCTCGCGCGACATCGAAGGACGGGAAACATTGAGATATTCCGCCATTTCGTTACGGTTGAAGCCGAGATGTATGACGTTGGTACCCTGCGCGAGATATTTGTCGTAGAAAAGTTTGGAGATCTTGCCGCGCATGCTTTTGATTTTGAGATACTTTGCGTCGTTATTGATAACGTCGATCCTGTCGGCAAGGCAGCTCAGAGTGTTTTCCAGCAACTTCTGATGATGCGGACAGTTCTTGGAACATTGTTTGACTATAGTGGGAATACTTATATAAAGCACCGTGGAATCCTCGGCAAGCACCACCGAAGAGCGGTACGTCCTGTCGCCCGCGTAGCCTTCTACTTCGCCGAACATGTCTCCGACTTCCAGCTCGCCGCAGTTGACGAGTTCGCCGTCGGGCTTACGGATGAACTTGACGGCGGAGCCTTCTAGGATTATGCCGACCTCGGTAACGGGATTACCGGCTTCCGCCACTACTCTGCCGCGGGAGTATTTATTGATATGGCCGTGCAGACAATCGAAAATTTTGTTGATCTCGCTGTCGTCAAAATCGGCAAAAAGTTTGTTTTTCTTCAGTAAACGAAAGATATTCATACATTTCTCCTTGTATAACCGTTCATCAAATGTTCCACGGCAAATGTTTTGTAGCTTTGGCAACAAAGCCATTTTGATTATACAATAATGTTATTTTATTTGCAAGACTTTTACCGTTATTTGTGCTATGATATAATAAAATATCAGGAGGGACCCATGTCTGATCCGAGAGCGCTTTTGAAATTTAACGAGTGCATCAACGCATTTTTCAATTCGAGACTGATCATAGTGGACAGGACGATAGCCGATTTCCTGTCCACCGTGGTATCCACGCCCGAACTCATGCAGATCGTCACGGAATGCGTCCGGACTACCAATTTTGACCGCGAACTCAATAACGCTATGGAGCGGGACAATCTCGGTATGCGTTTCCGCCTCCCTCACAACAAACGCCACGTCATCGCGCTCGTTACGGGGCTCCTCACCGAATTCGACCGCAAAAACATGTCCATCGTCGATTTCGTAACCAAGTTCTACCCTGCCGACGCTTCGCACACTTCTTATATGAGTTTCTGCGAAGAGGTTCTGCGCCCCTATGCCGACGCTTTCCGCGCCATGCTTATAGGCGAAGATCCCGACGAGTCCAAGGCGACCGTAGCGGACGAACGCTCCGCGCGTCCCCTTAACGACAAAGCCAAAGAGGACGCCGATTACTGGCTCAGGACGCTCATCGACGCGGTCATCGCGATGAACGACATTCCCGAGGATTACCGCAGGGAAGCGGTCACGATGATCAAAGGTCTTCTGTACGCTCTCGACCTCGGCAATCCTATCCTCATCAAGCTCGTATGGATAGGTCTTAAGAACACTTTGGGTCTCTATAATCTGTGTATGAGGGAACTGAAAGAGATAGAAACGATTTTATTGAATTACGGAGTGATCGACTGAAATGGGCGGCGAACTGTTCCTTACGAGTCTTATATCGGTAGCGCTTCTTTTGGTCACGGCGATACCCGGATTTATTATAGGCAAACTTAAAATGATAGACTCCGACGGAGCCGTTAAGTTTCTGTCCGTAATGCTGCTCTACGTCTGTCAACCCTTCGTGACGTTCGATTCCTTCCTCAATACCCCCTACGATCCCGAAGTCCTTATCGGGCTTATAGCTGTATTCGTTTTCACCTGCGTATCGATGAGCGCGATACTTTTCGGCGGATACTTTATACTTACGCGTTTCCGTTCCTTCGACCGCGACACTTCGGGAATAATGGCTTACGGCGGTGCTTTCGGCAACGTAGGATACATGTGCATCCCCTTCCTTCAGTTGCTCGATCCCGGCAATTACATAATAATATTGTACGCCACGTGTTCGGTAGTGGCTTTCAATCTCGTCGCGTGGACGCTCGGCAATTACGTTCTGACTAGGGACAAAAGATTCATAAGCGTAAAAAACGCCGTCCTCAATCCGCCGACGTTGTCATTCATAATCGCGCTTCCCCTCTTCCTTTGCAACGTCAACTTCTTGGGAGCGTCCTCGCTCACCGGGGCAGCCGCCAACGCCGTAAACGGCATTGCCAACATCTGCTCTCTGTTCTCCGATATGGTGGGACCTCTTGCAATGACGCTGCTCGGCATCAAACTCGCCGGCATGCGCGCAAAAGAGCTTTTCAACGATTACCGCGCCTACATAACCGCGGCAATCAAACTCATTGCGGCTCCGCTCATCGGCTTTGCGCTCGTATATCTGATGTCCTCTTTCATGGACGTCAAAGGAATAAGTCTCAATCTTATCGCTTTGAGCGCGATGCCCTGCGCAAACAATATAATGATGTTTGCCACAATCCTCAACAGAGACTCCACTCTCGCGGCTAAAGAAGTCATGATCTCCACGGTAATGTCCTGTATCACGATCCCTCTGACTTTACTTATACTTACTCAATGTGCCGGTATTTACGGGTGACGCATTTTACCTAAAACGACCGTTCCCATCCCCATTGAAACGAAATCTCTGAGTTGCGATACCGCCGCCGTATTGTAGGCGGTTATTTCTACTGCATAACGCACAACGAACAATACTATTGCCGACGCTACCGACGTAATTATAACTGCAACGGTAGCAAATAACGGACAAAACGCGGCATCGCGCTCTGAATTTACTCCCAACGAAAAGCAGCTCGTACCTTTCCTTGAACACGCAGCCAAGATGCGCGGCATAACGGAATACAACGACGCGGAAGTATATCTCCATTACTCTCCGGACAAAGGTCACAACGGCATAAATACCGAGGAAGCCGTAGACTTTCTCTATAAAGTTCTCGGTCACGTCAAAATGCCGAGACATGATCCATGAACATTATTTCAAGGAGGCAATATGAACCAAGTACAGAACAAGAAACCGTGCCGCGAAGCCTGTAACGCGGTATGCAGACGCGAACTGACAGTCAACCTGCCGGTTACCGTCAAACCCGTAGTCAATCTCGGCAAAGTGCGCACTCGCTGCGCCGGTTGTCCGGCGGCAATATGCGCCGAGAATAAACCGGCGACAGGTTCGGAGACATGCAAATTTACAGTCATACAACAGATAGAAGTAGAGATACCGTTGACAGTATCGGTTAAAGCGGACGCCGCGGAGCCTCTTGCGGAATGCTCCGATACATTATGCCTCAATATATCGTCATGTGACGATGCGGTATCCGAGTCGGAAAGCAACATACGATAGTATGCAAAAAGCCGTCCTTTACGGACGGCTTCGCATATTGGCAGGAGTAGTAAGAATCGAACTTACATCAAGGGGGTCAGAGTCCCTTGTGCTACCATTGCACCATACTCCAATATGGTCGAACTTTATTTATCGGCTTCGTTGAGCGCCGCGAGCATCGCGTCGGCGTCCACTCCGTGCACTTCGGCGGCTTCGGCTATCGTCTCACCGCGGGAACAAGGGCACTGAAGGCAATGCATACCGAACTTCCCGGTAAGTACCGCAGCTACAGCTTCGGGATTTTTTGCCGTTTCGAGAACTTCGCCGATGATCATGTCTTTGGTAAACATATCTGCCTCCCTGTTTGATTCCGATGTAAACGTATTATATACCACCCCGCGAAAATTATCAAGCGAATTACGCATATTCGCAAATTTCGGTGTACGACTTTTACGCGCTTAATATTATCCGAGGCGCGGCAAATCGATTTACTTGAAGTCGCTATGATGATATAATGTCGCTATGGATGAGAAAAGCGTCGTAATGCGTAAAATAATCGGCTGTATGCGCAAAGCGATAGACGATTACGCAATGATACGGGAAGGAGACCGCGTCGCGGTAGGATTGAGCGGAGGTAAAGACTCTCTGGCATTATTGACCGCGCTCAGCGTTTACCGTAGATTTTCGCCTGTAAAATTCGACCTTACGGCTATCAACGTCGATATGGGATTCAAGGATTCTTCCGAAGAAGAACGCGAAGCGTTGCTCAAGTACGTCGAGGAACTCGGCGTGCCCTGTTACGTAGAAAAAACGGATATAGCGGAAATAATATTCGACGTGCGCAAAGAGTCCAACCCCTGCTCTCTCTGCTCCAAGATGCGGCGCGGTGCGCTCAACTCCAAATGCGCGGAGACAGGCGCGAACAAACTCGCGCTCGGTCATAACGCCGAAGATCTAATCGAAACCTTTTTGCTTTCTCTCGTCTACGAAGGCAGGCTCTCGACTTTTCAACCCGTTTCATATATGTCGAGGAGCGGAATAACGTTGATCCGCCCGCTCATATACGTGAACGAATGCGATATCCGTTCTGCGGTAAAGAGGCTTTCGATGCCGGTACTGCATAACCCCTGCCCCATGGATCACACCAGCCGCAGGGAATACATGAAGGAATTGTGCGGACAGCTCACTCGCGACGTGCCCTTCGCCAAAGACAGGATACTCGGAGCGCTGACGCATCCCGAACGCAACAATCTTTTCCCTCCGCGGGTAACGCGCGAAGGGAACGACGAGGAGGAATAAATGCCCGTTAAAGAACGCCTAAAAAAAATACTCGAACTTTTCCTGTGTTTCCTCAAGATAGGAGCGTTCACATTCGGCGGCGGCTACGCGATGGTAAGCCTGGTGCAACGCGATATGGTCGAAAAGAAAAAATGGCTCACGGACCAAGAAATGGTGGACGTGATCGCAATAGCGGAATCGACTCCCGGTGTGATAGCTTTGAACACGGCTACCTACGTGGGCGCTAAAATCGCCGGCTTCTGGGGGTCTCTTTTCGCGTCCATAGGCGCGATGCTGCCGTCTGTTATTATAATACTTGCGATTTATCCCGTCATACAGCTTTTCGGCGAAAACCAATACGTCAAATGGGCGTTTCTGGGAATACGTGCCTGCGTTGCCGCGCTTATACTTAACGCTACCTATAAGATTTCGAAAATGAACGAAAAGAACGTCGTATCCTTCATCGTGACGGGGGTGGCTCTCGTGCTCGCCCTGTTGTCCACCTTCGAAGTCATCAAGCTCGACATGATATTCATCATACTCGGCGCGGCGCTTTTCGGGATAATATGGGGGATAATCGGAAGACAGAGAAAGAAAAAGAAAGCCGCCGCGGAAGGTAAAACGCCTAACGCCGGCGACGGCTCCGCTCCCGCGGAAGGCTGCGTTGAAGTAAAAGACGAAGCGCGCGACGAAGCGAACGCCCTCGCCGACAGCCGCGGAAACGCGGAGAGCGCGGCGAAGGAGTCGGACGGTAAGGACGACGACGCGCCCGTAAGCGCACCCGCAGAGGAAAATAAGGAGGACGACGGAAATGCTATATCTTAGCCTTTTCCTCAATTTCCTTAAAATAGGTTTCTTTACCATAGGCGGCGGATACGCGATGATACCGCTCATAGGCGACACGGCAATCCCCAAAGGCTGGATAACCGAAGACATGCTGTACAATTTTATCGCGATAGCGGAGTCCACGCCCGGACCTTTCGCGGTGAACGTGGCTACCTTTATCGGCTACGACGTAGGCGGCATACTCGGCGTATTATGCACCGTAGGCGGATTATTCGTGCCGAGTTTCTCGATTATGCTCGCGATATATTACCTCTCGAAAAAAGTCATAAATAATATTTACGTTCAGGACGCTTTCCGCATGATACGTCCCGCCGTCACCGCGCTCATACTCGCGGCGTTCGTATCGGTCATGTACGCAACTGTAGCCGTGACCGACGCCGCTACCGGCGAAACGTCGTTCAACTGGTTCGGGCTCGTATGGGCTGCCGTATGCTTTGCGATAATGCTGAAAGTGAAGAAGGTGCACCCTATTCTGCTTATCATAATCTCCGCGGGCGTGGGAATACTGGTATACGGAGTGATAGGACTTTAGATAAGTTCATTTTTTATATAAGCCTTACGGCGCCGCGGAATGCGGCGCTTTTTTACGGAAAACGGAAATAAAGTTTTAATTCGATTCGCGTGTATAAACGATTTGCTTCTGACAATAATTCAATCAAACACAAAAAGTTGCGGAGGTAATCATGAAAAGCAAAGTAAACACGCAAAAGGTAAAAGCTTTCTTTAAGAAGTATATGTACTATATGATAATGGGCGTATGCATCCTTGCGATAGGCGCCATGATAACGGTAGCCGCGGTAGTCGGCACCAAAGACAACAACCCCGATCAGACGCCCGGCAATCTCGACCAAGGCACGGTCACGCCGCCCGACGACGAGGTAGTGACCCCTCCCGACGACGACGATACTCCCGTTGACACCGATCCCGATCCCATCGTGTTCACCATGCCCGTAAGCGGCGGTACTCTCGTCAAGGATTACACCATGGACACATTGGTATGGTCCACCACCCTCAAGCAATATCAGGTGCATAACGGCATAGATTTCGGCGGTGAAGAAGGCGCAAAAGTTCTCGCGGTATATGACGGAGTAGTACTCTCCGTAAGCTACGACGCTCTTAACGGCAACGTTGTGACCATAGATCACGGCGACGGTCTGGTAACGAGTTACTCTTCGCTCTCCGAACCCGCCGTCACGGTAGGACAGATAATAAAACAAGGTAATGAGCTCGGCACGATAAGCACTTCCGCCACTTCCGAGATGAGCGACGGCGCGCACGTACACTTCTCGGTAACGCTCGACGGCGCGGTGGTCAATCCTTACGACTACTTTGCCGAAGGCGACAAATAAGTCCACTTGAGCCGACAAAAAAACGCTGCGGTAACTACCGCAGCGTTTTCGTCTCGTTAAGCTTACATTTCTTACGCATTTACCGTGGCTTCCCCGTCAGAGACGTTCTCTGACGCGCCGTCCGACGCGCTCTTTCTACCTTTGAAAAGTATCCCAATCGGAGTCACGATCATCGATTGCGCCATGCAGATAACGCCTATTACGGGAGATTTCTTGATACCTAGCGTTACGAGTTCGCCGAAAGTCTTACCGCCTGAAAGCGAGCCGAATACGAATATCAGCACTACTGTAGTGACAAGGCACATCGTCACGGAAATATACGCTCCGTATTTATTGGCGCGTTTAAGGTATAATCCGTAGATATACGGTCCCATGAAACAGCCTGCAAGCGTTCCCCACGAGAGCGACATAAGAGTCACTATCGCGTCGATCTGGAATATTGCAAGAAGCGCGGAAACCACAACGAAAAGGAAGCATAGTATCCTTACGAGCAACGCGACCTGCTTGTCCGAAGCGTCTTTCTTGACATATCCTTTATATACGTCGACGCCGAGCGACGACGAGCTGACGAGAGCGAGAGACGAGAGCGTCGACATACTCGCCGACAGCACCAGCACGCAGATAAATCCCAGCATGGCATAGCTCATCAATTCGTTGCCGAGCAAAATATTGGGTATGATATTCGCGCTGTCTTCGGGCATCTCGGGATAGAAAAGACGTGCGAACGTACCGTTGAAATAAGCGCCGCCGCCGACGATAAGCGCGAATACCGTCGAGATGACCGTACCTTGCACCACCGCTTTGTCGTTCTTGACGGCATAGAATTTCTGCACGGACTGCGGCACCGCCCAGATCCCGAATGAGGTTAGCAATATATTGAAAATGAGTTGCACGCCCGGCGCGTCGTACCACGAGCCGGTCTCCGATACCGCGCTCGGGAAAAAGCCGTAACCGGAGTCTATAAGTTTCTTGAGGCCTTCGATGCCGTTGACTTCGGGGGCTTTGAGCATAAGGGCTATCATCACTATTACGCCAATGAGCATTATTATGCCCTGAATAAAATTGCTTACGGCATTGGCGAAATACCCGCCCACGAAAAGATAAACACCCACGAGTACCGCCATTATGACCACGCACCACACGAAGTCGATGCCGAATACCGCTTCGGAAATATACCCTATACCTTGATACACAGACGTGGAATACGGAATAAGGAATATAAATATGACTATAGCGGTATACAGTTTAAGATGCTTGGACTCGTATCTTTTGGCAAAAAATTCGGGCATCGTACTGGCGTCGAGGGACTGAGTCATGTTACGCGTGCGCTTGGCAAGCACTATCCAGGCAAGAAGCGAGCCTATAACGGCGTTGGCGATGCCTATCCAAACGGCTCCGAGCCCGAGACTCATACCGAAAGTCCCCGCATAGCCTATAAAGACTACAGCCGAAAAGTATGTCGTGCCGTAGCCGAAGGCGCTCATCCAACCGCCTATTCCCCTGCTTCCGAGAAGGAAATCGTCGAGCGTGCGTGCTTTGCGTGCGGTAATAACGCTCACCGCGATCATCGCCGCTATGAATAAAGCGAGTATGAGGTAAGCGTGCCATCTCATACCTGTGGTAGCGAGCATGGAAGGGATTGTCATACGTCCTCCGTAATGCGCAAAAAAACGCGCGTTTGTAATATTATTACACTCGCGCGTACAAATTGCAACAAAATGATCCTAATTTACGGCAAAATTAAGACCCTTTATTTACGGAACCGTTACAAAGACTTCAAGATGTCTCCGTTCTTGGCGTTCTGGAACATAAGCCAGTATCCTTCGCCCACCGTACCCGGTATCGCAAGGAAGTCGCACAATTCCTCGGCTTCTTTGGGCGGTTTGATCCCTTCTATTCCGGGTACGCCGTAAGCAAGGAAGGTGACCTCTCCCGCTTCGCTCAGAATACCTACAACGTAATAATCCTCTTCGTCGTAAAACACCTTCACCCATTTGCTTTCCGGGATAAGCCGCTCGAGATCTTCTTCGCGCGGATTGGCTGTCATTATTTCTTCTAAGCGGCCGCGTATGTTGCGATAGAAATTCTCGCCTTTGTTGGCGGAGAAAGGCGGGAACGCGCCTCCTGCGGCGAACGCTTCTCGAACCGCAGCGCCCGTTTTCTCCTCGGCGGCAACGTTTTGCACGGATTCTTTTTGCCGCGTATCCTTATTCAGGGTATCCGTATCTGCGGTTTCGTTATCCTGTTCTTCGCTATCGTGCGCGAAAGATTCATCGGGAGCGCCAACAGACTTTTCCGTTATTTCATTCGATACTGCCGCGCTTCCGTCGGTAGCGGTCTCCTTTTCGCGTTCGGTATCGGAGGCGGCGTCCGCGCTTGTCGCCGCGTAAGGATCTTCCTTCTCGGCGTCACGGACTTTCAATATCTTGTCCGTATTGACGGCTTCTTTTTTACCGCCTGTAGCATACACGGATCCGGAACCGTCTATAAGCACGGCTCCCAACTCGTCCATCGCACCAAGATCGAGATCTACATTCATCTCGGTACGACGATCGGTTATCTCCGAATTTATCTGAGGCTTACTTCCCGCTCTGAGCCCGAGATAAAGTTTTCCTTGAGGATCGGAATTAAGCATGACCTTCATACCTACGCTGTTCCCCACTCGGACAAGCGTTATGTAACCGACGGTCACGTCGGATGTCAATACCACTGTTTTTTTAATCAGCACATTACCCCCTTGTACATAACATAATATGTGCGACGAGGGTTAAACTTGACAAAAGGCTAATCGACGGAATTAAGTTCGCCGTATAATTTCACATAATCCTCTGCGGAAAGTCTCTCCCCTCTTATGTCCGTGGCAAATCCCGCGCGTTCTATCGCCACGCGCGCTTTATCTTTGGCATATCCTGCGGAAACCAAATTATTGAACAAAGTTTTCCTGCGCATACGGAAAGCCGCGCGCACTAGATCCGCTACCTTGTTTACGTCCGTATCTCCGAACTTGTCGCGTAAGAAATCTATCCTTACTACGGCGGAATCAACGTTGGGTACGGGGCGGAACATTCTCCTCGGGACGTTGCGTGTGATGCGCGCGTCGCCCCTCAGCGCTACCGTAGCGCTTATCGCGCCGTATTCCGGGGTTCCCGCTTCGGCCACTAGTCTCTCCGCCACTTCTTCCTGTATAGTGACGGTTACGGAGTCAACGGGAAGCGTGCTTTCCGCAAACCGCATCACGAGCGGCGTGGTTATATAATACGGGATATTCGCCACCACCTTAAATCTGCCGCCTATTATTTCGTTCAGTTCTTCGTCGGTGCATTTCAGAACGTCTCTGAATACCACTTCCGTATTGTCGCAGCCGGAAAGGCTTTCTCTCAACACGGGTATCAGCGATTCGTCTATATCGAAAGCCACCACCCTCGCGGCACGTGCGGAAAGAGCGCGCGTGAGCGTTCCCGCTCCCGCTCCTATCTCTACTACGGTATCGGTTTCTTCCACTCCCGCGTCGCGCGCGATCGCGTCCAGCAACTGCGGATCGGTAAGGAAGTTCTGACCGAGCGACTTTTTGAATACGAAAGAATATTTTTTTAGTATTTCGAGTATTTCCATATTTTACCGAGGTCAATTATTGATATTATCGCGCCGATAAGCTATACTGTCTATGTACCGAAGATAAATTACAGAGGTACCGAAGATAAAATTGCCCGTCGAATCCGGCGGGCAATCGTTTTATTCCGATCTCCCGAACATCCCCTAACATTGTAATATTTACTTAGCCTCAAGTCAAACGCTTGCAGTCCGTAATATACCCTTATATCTGAACCGTGAATTTTTGTTTTAGGAAGTAGACAGTCCGCGCGGAATGCTGTACAATATAGATAATAAATTTTACACGGAGGTGTACTATGGCAAAATATGTATGCGACGTATGCGGATACGTTTACGACGAAGAAGTCGAAGGAGTAAAATTCGAAGATCTCGACGACGATTATGTCTGCCCTCTCTGCGGCGTAGGCAAAGATCAGTTCAGCCCCGAAGAATAATTAATTTCTCCCGAATAATTTTCGGAGGTTAATATGACAACCGTAAGACAACTGACTGCCGATCTCTTCTACACGGGAGTCAACGACAGACGTATAGCATTATTCGAGAACGTATATCCCGTATCTGACGGAGTGAGTTACAATTCCTACGTACTCAAGGATCGCGAAACGGTTATATTCGATACGGCGGACGGCGGATTTACCGACAAATATCTTCAGAACGTCGAAGCGGCACTCGGAAACGACGTCCCCTCTTATCTCGTAGTGCATCACATGGAGCCAGACCACAGCGCGTCGATAAAAGCTCTCGCGGACAAATATCCCGCGATGAGGATAATCCTCAACGCGAAGACGAAAGCGATACTCTCGAATTACTTCGCGGGTCTCGATGAGCGCACGGCATGCGTAAAAGACGGCGAAGAAATGTGCGTCGGCAAACATACTCTCAAATTCGTTTTTGCGCCGATGGTGCACTGGCCCGAAGTGATGTTTACCTACGACGTAACGGACAAAGTGCTTTTCTCTGCGGACGCATTCGGTTCATTCGGCGCGATAGACGGGAGCATTTTTTCGGACGAAGCGGATTTCGAGGCATATCTTCCCGAAGCGCGCAGATATTACACGAACATCGTCGGAAAATACGGCGTACAGGTAACGAGCGCGATCAAAAAGCTCGCGGGCGCGCCCGTCGAACTCGTATGTCCTCTGCACGGGCTTGTGTGGCGCGGGAATTTCGACAAGATACTCGCTTATTATATTAAGTGGGCGGGCTACGAACCCGAAGAAAATTCCGTCGTGATAGCCTACGCTTCGATATACGGAAATACGAAGCAGGCGGCGGAAATACTCGCCAAAGAGCTTGCGGAACGCGGCGTACGCGGCGTAAAGGTATTCGATCTTTCCAAAACGCACTACTCCTATCTCGTGGCGGAAGCCTTCCGCAACGCGACGATAGTCGTGGCTTCGGTAACGTATAACGCCGGACTGTTCCCGCACACCGACACGTTCTTGCGCGAACTCGAGGCGCACGCTCTCAAAAACCGCAATTTCGCTTTCATACAGAACGGCTCGTGGGTGGCGCAGAGCGGAGCGAAGATGGCGGAAGCGGTATCGAAACTCAAGGACGCGCGTATCGT
>CALVNM010000035.1 GCA_944349735.1 uncultured Clostridia bacterium
CCTCTTTGCTTGGATACTTTGCTCTTCGGGACTGCCATACTGCACCTCCTCAATTCTAACTTTAGCTTGTATATTATAGCCAATCGTCGGGGTTATGTCAAACTTTTCCGACTATATTATTAAATTTAATTATTTTAGGCTTTGCGTACCGACTCGGCAAGCTCTTTGGCGTCGCGTGCGATAACGAGTTCTTCGTTGGTAGGTATGACGATGACCTTGACTTTGCTCGAAGGCTTGCTGAGTACCGCTCTGGTACCGCGCGGAGCGGTCCGGTTCAGCTCGAAATCGAAGTCTACGCCGAATACTTCCAGCCCTTTCATTATGAGCGCGCGGGCGAAATCGGAGTTTTCGCCTATGCCGCCGGTGAATACGATACAATCGAGTCCGCCCATTGCGGCTACGTAGCTGCCGATATATTTACGGATCCTGTATGCGAACATCTCGAAAGCGAGTATCGCGCGCTTGTCGCCCTCCGCGTAACGCGCGCTCAGATCGCGGCAATCGGAATAGCCCGCAAGTCCCATGAATCCGCATTCTTTATTGAGGTAAGTGACCACTTCGCTAGCGGTCTGTCCCTTCTGTTCGGCGAGGAAGCCTACCGCCGCGGCGTCGATGTCGCCGGACCTCGTGCCCATGACCATTCCTTCGAGCGGAGTAAGCCCCATGCTCGTATCTATGCACTTGCCGTCCACTACTGCGGAAAGCGAAGATCCGTTGCCGAGATGGCAGGTAACTATTTTGCTGTGCGGAGTGCCGAGATATTTGACGGCTTCTCCGGATACATACTTATGAGAAGTACCGTGGAAACCGTATTTACGGACTCTGTATTTAAGGTAGTCTTCGTACTTGATAGCGTACATATACGCATAATCGGGCATCGTGGAATGGAACACGGTATCGAATACCGCCACGTTCACTTTGTCGGGCATGAGTTCCATACAGCTGCGGATACAACCGATATTGGCGGGCATATGGAGAGGTCCGAGCACCGTATTGCGGTCGCATATCTCGAGCACCTCGGGAGTAACGACAACGCTCTCGGTAAAATCTTCACCGCCGTGAAGCACGCGGTGACCTATGGCGCCTATTTCGTCCATGGATGAAATGATGCCCTTCTCGGGATCGGTCAACGCTTTCATGACAAGACCGAAAGCTACGGTATGATTGTCTATTACTTCTTCGATCACGATGGTCTTACTCTTGTCGTCGGCTACTTTCTGCTCGAGCTTCCCTGTAAGACCCGTGCCTATTTTCTCTACGATACCTTTCCCGAGCATCTGCTCGTTATCCATATCGATGACCTGATATTTGAGAGAAGAACTGCCTGCGTTCAATACCAATACTTTCATTGCGAAGCTCCCGTTATTGCAAAGTGGTGATGGCTACGACGCCGACGATGTCGCTCACGGAGCAACCTCTCGAAAGGTCGTTGACGGGCTTGGCGAGTCCCTGGCAGATAGGTCCTATCGCCTCGGCGTTGCCGAAACGCTGTACGAGTTTATAGCCGATGTTGCCGGACTGAAGATCGGGGAAAATGAGGATATTCGCATGACCCGCTACGCGGCTCTTGGGGGCTTTGAGTTTGCCGACGTTGGGAACGAGTGCCGCGTCGAGCTGAAGTTCTCCGTCCACGAGGAAGTTGGGATGCAGTTCGTCGAGTATCTCGGCGGCATGTATGACTTTATCCACGTTGGGATGATGCGCGCTTCCCTTGGAAGAGAAGGAAAGGAGCGCCACCTTGGGATCGTCGATACCGGCTATGTCGCGCGCGCTCGCCACAGAAGCGATCGCTATATCGACGAGCTGTTCCGCAGTGGGATCCGGAAGCACCGCGCAGTCGGCGAATATCATAACGCCGTGATCTCCGTAAGGCGAACCTTCGGGCAGTCCCATAATGAAGCAGCCGCTTACGGTCTTGATGCCGGGCTTTGATTTTATTATCTGGAGCGCGGGACGAAGCACGTCTCCCGTGGAATGTATGCTTCCCGCTACCATACCGTCTGCGTCGCCGTTCTTGACCATGAGGCAGCCGAAGTAAAGAGGATCGAGCGCGAGGCTACGCGCTTTCTCTTCCGTCATTCCTTTCTCTTTACGAAGCTCGTAAAGAAGTTGGGCGTACTCAGCGCTTTTGGGAGAAGTCGCGGGGTCGACGATCTCTACGCCGTTAAGGGAATTTTCTTCCGCTTTGGCAAGGATAACGTCGGGATTACCGAGAAGCGTTATTTCCGCGATGTTCTGTTGCTTGATGATCGCCGCGGCTTGTATGATCCGCAGTTCTTCACCCTCGGCAAGCACTATGTGCTTATTCGTTTTTCTTGCCCTCTCAATGATGGCGTCCATCAACCTCGACATAAATACCTCCAAAAAATGTCTTGATTTATTACGATTTCGGTATATAATTAAATATAACCTTTAGTATATTACTACTACGGAATAAATAAATCAAGCGGTTTACGCAATTTCAAGACCGCAAAGAGGCAAATATGAAAATCACCGCGATAATATCGGAATACAATCCTCTGACCAACGGGCACGCCGAACATTTAAGGCTTGCGCGCGAAGAAACCGGCGCGGACACGATATTGTGCGTGATGAGCGGAAGTTTTACACAGCGCGGCGAAGCGGCGATAGCCGACAAGTATCTGCGCGCCGAACAAGCTATCTACGCGGGAGCGGACATCGTAGTTGAACTGCCTACGATATACGCCATATCGCCCGCAGATAACTTCGCATATGGCGCGATCAAGACCATATCGGCTTTCCCGGACGTACACTATCTGAGTTTCGGTTCGGAATGCGGCGACGCGGAAATAATAAAAAAACTGGCCAATCTCCTTGCCGAAGAGCCGGAAGAATTCAGCGTCGTTCTCCGTAAATATCTCAAAGACGGCAATTCGTTCCCTAAGTCGCGCGCAATGGCTCTTGCCGATTACGCGGCGGCGCATCCCGAATACGCCGATACCGTCGGCATACTCGACGCGCCCAACAACGCGCTCGGAGTCGCATACGCCGTCGCGATAATAAAAGCGGGTCTCGACATAGAACTGCATACCGTGAAACGCTTGGGAAGCGATCACGATTCTCTCGACATAGACTCTCCCTATCCCTCTTCGAGCGCCGTGCGCGCCGCATTCAAGCGCGGCGAAATGTCTAAGATAGCGCATGCCGTTCCCGAGAAAGTTATGGGAATGCTGTCTGTATGCCGTCCTCAGGGCGACACTCTCGGAGATATGATGCTTTTCAAAATGAAAAACGTCTCCGGTTACGAACTCGAAGAATATTACGACGTAAGCGGAGGGATACACAACCGGCTTAAGATCGCCGCGGCGACCGCAACCGACATAGACGAACTCCTCGAGAACGCCAAGACCAAAAACTACACGATGGCCCGTCTCAGAAGAATATGCCTGTACGTTCTCTTCGACATCAAGAAAAGCGATTACGCGGCATGCGTGGAAGCGCCGCCCTACGTGCAGATACTCGCTCTGCGCTCTACGCGCAAGGATATACTTTCGCTGTTGTCGATGGGTTGCAAGAACATACTCACGCGTTACTCCGACATCAACCGCGCCGACAAAAGTCTGCGCTATATGGTGAAGCTCGATTTCAGCGCGCAGGGAACGCTCGAGATCATCAACAGGAGCAATTATTACAACAAAAAAATGCTGTTGGTATAGAGAAACTGCACGATCCGACCTATTTGCTACTCAGGGACGAACGCCCTGTGGCTTTTTATATCCGTACGCGGATAAGACTTTCAGAGAAAGATCAATGCGGCTACTGTGGCAAGGGCGAACGATATGATGCCCTGCGACGTCTTCGTCACGAGATAATACCCTGCAGATACGCCCGCTTCGCTTAAAAAAGTCATGGACTGAAGAGCCACTGACATCCCGCCGAACGATACGAGAAGCGATATTACCGGTACCGCGCTGCGCGCGTCCGCTCCTGAGTTGGCGATGACGTAAGCGCCTTTGGTCACTTCCACCAACCCG
Organism: uncultured Clostridia bacterium; assembly: GCA_944349735.1. Lineage (GTDB taxonomy): Bacteria > Bacillota > Clostridia > Christensenellales > DTU072 > Stercoripulliclostridium_A. The sequence continues at coordinate 3,996 of CALVNM010000035.1, forward strand.
GAAGCGAAGCCTTCTCCGAGTCCCCCGCATATCCCTATCGCTTCTGACGCTTTCCCCGCAAGTCCCATAACGCCGCTCTCGCCGAGAGCCACGATGATCATATTGAAAACTATTATGCACGCGCCGACCCTGAGTACCGACGAGAGCGCGGAAGAAATGACGTCGTTGAATACCTTGCCGTCAAGCCCCGTTACTTTAGGCAGGCAAACGCCTGTTTCTCTCTTCGGACGCACCGCTCTGAAGATAATTCCGTTAAGCACAGCTGCCAAATAATGCGTCACGAGAATTATAAGTCCCGAGCTGTAATCGCCGAGCATTTTTACACCTATCGTGCCCAGTACGAAAAGAGGTCCGGACGTGGACGCAAATGCCGTTACCGTACTCGCTTCGTATTCGTCTATAATACCATCTCTATAGAAATCGGCTACCAATTTTGCGCCTACGGGATACCCTGACAGCATACTCATGGCAAGAATGTAGCCTCCCGTCGGCGGCGCGCCGAAGAGGCGTGAGGCGGGATTTTTTAGCAGTTTCGACAGCGCGTTACCCGCGCCTAACGCGGTGAGAAGTCCCGTCAGCACAAAGAACGGAAACAGCCCCGGAAATACGGAATCAGCAAATATTCCGAGACCTTCGCTTACCGCGTCGAGATATGTTTCGGGTCGCACCGCAAGGAGTATGAGCAAAGCGCATACCGCCGCAGTCAAAAAAAATCTACCGTATTTTTTCACGGTAGATTATATTGACGCGTTCCTTGGGTTATGTGTATAAAAGGTCAGTCTTTACGCAATCCGTTCTGCGCGTTGTGTATGACGTTGAGACCGTTGTTGAGAGCGGCTTCCGACTCTGCGAGCAATCTCGATATATCGCGCATGACGTCGGCTCTCACGCGCTTGGCAAAATCGGTAGCCTGCGCTCGGATAGCCTCTGCTTCCTTCTCCGCCTGCTGGATGATGTTATGGTTGGCGAGTATCTCGTCCGCCCTCTTCTGCGCCTGCTCCACTATATTGCGGGCGCGCATGGATTCTTCCTGCTGACGTTTCTCGCTGTTGCGGACGATAGCTTTCGCTTCGCGCATGATGTCCGGCACCGCGGCGCGTATCCTGTCGACCAGCGAATATATGACATCGCCGTTGACGGTAACGCCGGAACCGAAAAGCGCGCGCTTTCCGTTAGAAACTTCTTCCTCGATCTGCACCAACAAATCTTCAATGTCGTCCATCGTTTTTTCTCCCGAATGTATCGCGGAGCATAATGCTCGCCTCGTTGTCTACGTATCCTTCCACGGACAGTCCGTCGCGCAGCCTCTCCCGCACCGCGGTAGAGCTTATCTCCGCGTCGCGCGCCGGTATCAGCAACGTCCTGATCCCGCCGTGAGTGAAGTTCCAATCCGCCATTTCCTGCTCGTATGCAAGATCCGCCGAATTTCTCACACCTCTTACGATATATTCTATATTATTTTGCCTCAAATAGTCAATAGCCAAGCCGTCGTAAAACTCCGCGATGATTTTTCTATGGAATTTTCTCACGCATTGCGTGATCATTTTGACGCGTTTTTCCGGAGACATACCCGCCTTTTTTGCGGGATTGACAAGTACGACGATATAGACCACGTCGAATTCCCTGAGAGCGCATTCCACAAGATATTCGTGTCCGAGCGTAAAAGGATCGAACGTGCCTGTTACCGCGCATGCGGTAGCCTTCTCCACGAGTTCTACGGTAGAACTTCCGTAATCTCTTGAGAGCGTTATCCTGTAACCTTTAGGCATGGCGGGAGACTCTCCGTCGCGCGCCCTCTCTACCACGATCACACCGCCTTCCGCGAGCAAGCCGCGGGAAGCTATCAGTTCTATAGCCGCGGTATCCGCGCCCGTCTTGTACGGAGGATCCAAGAATATAACGTCGAATTTGCGCCCTTCGCGCGCCAGCTTATCTATTGTTGCCGCGTAATCGCTTCTTATCAGTTGATATTCAGCGTCGGTCTTGGAGAGATTATGCCGCGTGGTCTCCACCGAATCCGTGGCGCGGTCGGCAAATACGGCAAACTTAGCGCCGCGCGACAAGGCTTCCAGCCCCAGTGCGCCGCTTCCGCAGAACAGATCCAATACTTCCGCTCCTTCCAGACGGTCGCGGATGAGATTGAACATGCTCTCCTTGACCCTGTCGGTAGTGGGACGTATGCTTTGATCTTTAAGAGTATTGAGTGTTATTCCTCTGTATTTACCTGCTATTACTCTCATCCTTACTCAGTATTCCTTCCTCTGTGACTATTACGTCCATGGGAACGTCGAATTCGTTATGAGGGATATGCCCGAATTTACGCGCGGCAAAACATACCCCTAACTTGTAAACGCTCTTTCCCGCAAGATACCTGTCGTAATATCCTTTGCCGTGTCCGAGCCGGTTAAGATCTCCGTCGAAGGCAACCATTGGAACCACCGCAACCTCGGGAACAACTCCGGCAGGTACTTTGCGATAAGGTTCGCGTATGCCGAATCTGCCTGTCGTAAGTTCGTCCCCCGGCGCATACCGCGTAACGTAGAATTCGTCTCCGTCCACTACCGGTACGTAAATGTTCTTCCCTAAGGAATTCAGCTTCTCGATGAGATCGGAGGTGTCCGGTTCTGTAGGCGTAGAGAGAAATAAAAGTACGTTTCGGGCTTCCTTAAGCTCGTTTACGGTTAACGCAAACTTCATTATCGCGCAAGACTTGTCTTGCCGTACTTTATCCGGCAGAAGCTCCGTGAGCTTAGCCGTTTTCCTCATCAGTTCTTTGTCCATCTATTCTATGTATCGCCTCTGAGCGCGTCCTTTGACCGACGTGGTGATTTCATATACCGAGGTGCCCGCAGCTTTGCAATAACTCGCTATCGTCGAAGGATCTATAATAATTACTTCGTCTCCGAGAGTCGCCCGCGTATCCTTGAGATCCACTAAGAACATATCCATGCAGATCCTCCCCACGATATGACGTCTGTCTCCGTTGACTATAACGTCAGCGCCGCTGTAAGAGCGCATTATCCCGTCGTAATAGCCGCCGAAAACGGTAGCGACGACGGTATCTTCTTCCGCCACGAAAGCTCCGTCGTAACCCGCGCATTCGCCGCGCTTAACGCGGTGAGTATCTATCACGGTGCTTCTTACGCTCATCGCGCCTTCGTAAGCAAGTCTGCCTACTCTTACGCCGTCGAAAAAAGCTCCTTTCAATATTCCGTCGGAAGCGGAACAATGACGCACCGTATCGGGATAACGTTCGAGAAGCGGCCGCGCCGTCTCGGCGAATCGGGAGCATTGCTCCGCTATGCTGTCCGCAGAGCGGAAATGCGTACATACCGAACGCGGGCGAATGCCTTTGGCGGCGAGTAAACCGCACAGCCTCTCGCATTCCTTAGCCGTGGAGAATCCGAGCCTGTGCATGCCCGAATCGATCTTTATATCCGCCTCTTTACATTCCGCGCCGAGCGAAGCGAGGGTATCGAAGCTGTGTATTACGGGAGTAAGCGAGTAATCTGCCGTAAGACGTGCGTCACGAGGCGTATAAGTGAATACCGATATGGGTATTTTCACACCGGTCATGCGAAGACGCGCGCCCTCTTCCGCTGTAGCCACGCCGAATCTGTCGACGCAACTTTCGGTATATGCCGCCACCCGTTCCAATCCGTGGTTATAAGCGTCGGCTTTCACCATAAAGGTAAGCTCGACGCCACCGGTCCGCCGCCTTACATTCTCTAAGTTCTTACGTATTTCGGCAAGATTGGTATATACGATGAGATTGATGTTTACCCCGCTTCGTTATAGGATATTTTCTTCGATAAGATTTATTCCGTTGTCCGCGAGAATTTTTTTGGTGGCTTCGTTGTCGTCCACTTTAAGGAGTATGACGGCTTTCTCGGCTCCCGCGCGCGCGAACGAATATAAATATGCGATATTTATATTGTGCTTGTCGAGGATATTGAGTACTTTGTACATCTCGCCGGGTCTGTCTTCGACCTTGAAGCCGATAAGGTCGGTCGACGCCGTGTTGAAGCCGTTGGCGCGCAGAACTTCGATGGCTTTGGCATTGTCGTCGGTTATCGCGCGCAGGATTCCGTATTCCATGGTATCCGCAATCGACATGGCCTGGATATTTATACCGGCTTCTTTCAGCACTCTGGAAAATTCGCAGATCCTGCCGTTACGGTTCTCGAGAAAAACTGCAATCTGATTGACTAACATGGTGTTGCCTCCTTTCTTCCGATCATATTTTGCGCTTGTCGGTCACGAATACCGCTTTGCCTTCGCTTCTCGGTACCGTTCCGCAAGAAACAAGTTTGATTTTAGCCGAAACCCCTATCGCGGAAGCTATTTCCGCGGAAAGCTTCTTCTGCAGCGCTTCTATCTCCTGTACCTCGTCGAATGCTATGCTCCTGTCAAGCTCCACTTCGATCTCCATGGTATCGAGATTGTTGATGCGGTCGATGGTGATATGATAATGCGGACTTACGCGCTTATCTTTGATGAGCACGCTCTCGATCTGGGACGGGAACACGTTGACTCCGCGGATTATAAGCATATCGTCGCTGCGACCGGTGATCTTGGCAAGTCTTACGCTCGTCCTTCCGCATTTGCATTGCTCGTAAATTATCGCGCAGAGGTCGCGGGTGCGATAGCGGATGAGCGGCATGCCTTCTTTGTCGAGCGTCGTAAATACGAGTTCGCCGCGAGCGCCCTTCTCTACGGGCTCGAGCGTCTCGGGATCGATTATCTCGGGATAGAAGAAGTCGTCCTGGACATGAGGCCCCGCCTGATATTCGCATTCGCATGCGACTCCGGGACCGGATATTTCGCTTAATCCGTAAATATCGTACGCTTTGAGACCGAGACCTTCTTCGATCTTCACGCGCATTTCTTCCGACCACGGTTCCGCGCCGAAAAATCCGCGCTTTAATTTAAGTTCGCTCGTCGGGATGCCCGCCTTCTTGAATTCGTCGGCAAGGTAAACGGCATAGGACGGCGTGCAACAAATGGTATCGGCGCCGAAATCCTTGATGAGCGTGAGTTGACGGTTGGTGTTGCCTGCGGAAGCGGGAACCACAGTTGCTCCGAGCAGAGTGCCTCCGTCGTGCGCTCCGAGTCCTCCGGTAAACAGTCCGTATCCGTACGCCACGTGGATAACGCTCTCACGGCTGACGCCGCAGCTTACGAAACCGCGCGCCACGGCTTCCGCCCAGTCGTCCAGATCGTGTTGGGTGCAACCCGCAACGGTAAGCTTGCCCGTGGTGCCGCTAGACGCGTGCAAACGCACGATGTCTTTCAAAGGAGAAGCAAACATTCCGAAAGGATAATTGTTGCGAAGATCGCTTTTCGTCGTGAAAGGAAGCTTCGTAATGTCGTCGATGGACTTAATGTCCTCGGGTTTAAGTCCGATAGCGTCCATTTTCGCCCTGTAAGTGGGCACGTTGTCGTATACCCTCTTGACCACTTTGACGAGGCGTTCGCTCTGAAGCGCTTTTTTCTCCTCGGCGCTCATCCTTTCTACTTTCTCATTGTAATATGCAGTCATTTTATTTTCTCCTTATTTTCCGACGCTTTTATATCCTGCTACGAGAGCTTTCTCGTTCACCGCGAGAAGTTTGGCGGGAACGGAACGGCGCACCGCTTCGAGCGCGACCTCGTATTTCACGCCCTCTATCGCGCAGAGCGCGCCTATCATAACCACGTTCACCGCTTTCGTGTTGCCCGCTTCCGCGGCGAGTTTGAGTCCGTCAACCACTACGGTGTCTCTTCCCTCTTCCGCAAGCTTAGCATAAATTCCGTCGGGATACGCCATCGCTCCGGTTATTACGGGCATCGGCATTATCTCCTGATCGTTGACGAGAAGCTTGCCGTCTTTACGTAGATAATATCCCCAGCGTAGCGCCTCGAGCTTCTCGAAAGCGAGTATGAAATCGGCTTCTCCGGGAGTAACGAGCGGAGCGGCGATGTTATCGCCTATCCTCACGTGAGTCACGACAGAACCGCCGCGCTGACTCATTCCGTGTACTTCGCTCAATTTGCAATCCTTACCTTCTATCGCGGCTATCGCACCTAGTACCCTGCTTGCAAGCAGCGTGCCCTGTCCGCCTACTCCGACTATAAGTATGTTTGTCATTTTACACCCTCCTCGATCGCCGAGAATTTACAGAGCTGCGTGCATACGCCGCATGCCACGCAAAGCTCCTTATTTATCCTTACCTTGCCGCCGATATTCTCTATTGCCGGGCAACCTATTCTAAGGCAAGCCTTGCAGTAACGGCACTTATCGGAATTGACCGTGAACGCCGGAGGATACTTCTTCGTAAGAAGAGCGCAGGGACGTCTCGCAATAATGACGCTGACGCCTTCGCGCGCGGTCTCTTCTTTGACCGCCTTTTCCACGGCGGCGAGATCGTATGCGTCCACCACTACGACGGAATCGACGCCAATGGCTTTAAGCAGAGCTTCGAGGTCGAGTTTGTTGGTGGGTTCGCCTTTTATGGTCTTTCCGGTAGCGGGATTGTCCTGATGACCGGTCATTCCCGTGATGGAGTTGTCGAGAATGATAGTCGTCGAAGTACCTTTGTTATAAACGGCGTTGATGACGTTGGTGATGCCGCTGTGAATGAACGTGCTGTCGCCTATCACAGCCACCATCTTTCTCTTGAGCGGCGAATCCGCTTTATCGAATCCGTGCGCCATGCCGATGCTCGCACCCATGCAAACGCACATATCGACGGCGCTGAGCGGAGCCTGAGCGCCGAGAGTGTAGCAGCCTATGTCGCCGCTTACGGTGATGCCGAGCTTATGAAGCACGTAGAAAACTCCGCGGTGCGGACATCCTGCGCACATCACGGGAGGACGCGCGGGCACTTCCGCAACGGGAGCGGGAGTTTTTATTCCGTACAGTTTTTCTCTGATGCTTGCGGAAGAATATTCGCCCTGCTTGCCGAATATCTCTTTGCCGTGGCACTTGACGCCGTGAGCTTTGAGCTGATTTTCGATGAAAGGTTCCAGCTCTTCCACGATAAGCAGATCGTCCACTTCCGACGCGAATTTACGTATTGCATCGATTGCGAGAGGATATACGATACCTACTTTGAATATTGAAGCGTCGGTAGCTTCCTTGACGTATTGATACACGGCGCCCGCGGTAACGATACCGAGCTTCTTGCTGCGCCATTCGACGCGGTTGAATTCCGAATTGTTGACGTCTGCGGCGAGTTTGTCTTCGCGCGCTTCCACTACGAGGTGCCTTTTACGCGCCATGGCGGGCATCATCACGTATTTAGATATGTTTTTCTCGAAGTATTTGGGAGCAAACTCCTTTCTGTCCTCGAGTTCCACGAAACTCTGACTGTGCGCGACGCGCGTGGTAAGTCTCAGCATCACTGGCGTATCGTATTCCTCTGAAAGCGCAAAAGCTTTCTTCGTAAACTCTTTCGCTTCCGCGCTGTCGGCGGGTTCGAGCATCGGTACGTGCGCGCTCCTGGCGTAAAATCTGCTGTCCTGCTCGTTCTGCGAACTGTGCATCGCGGGATCGTCGGCAACGACGAGAACCATACCGCCGTTCACGCCGGTGTATGCCGCGGTAAACAACGGATCCGCCGCCACGTTCACGCCGACGTGTTTCATACAGCACATCGAACGTACGCCGGCTATCGACGCGCCCACGGCAACTTCCGTGGCTACTTTTTCGTTGGGCGCCCACTCCGAATATACTTCCGGATACTTCGCTACGAATTCCGTTATCTCCGTGGAAGGAGTCCCGGGATACGAGGATACCACTTTGACCCCCGCTTCGTATGCTCCGCGTGCGACCGCTTCGTTGGTAAGCATCAGTTTATTCATATTAACTCCTGTTAAATAGATTTTTCTCTCGTTTCAGTCGTGAAGATCTCTAACGTCGGTAACTCTCTTCGATTTGCCCTCGAAACGCTTGAGCGACAAAGGCTCACAGAGCTTCACTATCGCGTCTATCTGCAACACGGTGCGCAGATTATGCTTGATCTTGTCGCGCAAAGCGTTGAGCTTGGCGTAATCGGTAAGAAGCGAAGCGTCCGCCACTTCCACCTTGACTTCGAGCTTGTCCATATAACCTTCGCGGTAGACGTATATCTCGTACTGACCGCCGACTTCGGGCATATTCATGAGAACGCCTTCTATCTGCGACGGGAATACGTTTACTCCGCGGATTATAAGCATATCGTCCGTCCTGCCGCGCAATTTAGCCATTCTGACAGTCGTTCTGCCGCATTTGCAGGGGCTGTGGTCAAACGCCGTGATGTCCTTGGTACGGTAACGAATGACCGGCATGCCCTCTTTCGTGAGCGACGTAAGTACGAGTTCGCCGTATTGACCGTCGGGAACGGGTTCGAACGTCTCCGGATCAAGAAGTTCGGGATAGAAATGGTCTTCGTTTATGTGCATACCGCATTTCTCGGTACATTCTCCGCTGACTCCGGGTCCGATAAGCTCGGAAAGCCCGTAGTTGTCGTTGGTGAAAATATGCAGCTTGTTGGCTATTTCACGATGCATTTCCTCTGTGGAAGCCTCCGAACCGAAAAGCCCTATGCGCAATTTGAAATCCTCGGGTTTATAGCCGAGCTTCTCCATCATCTCGCCGATATAGAGGGCATAAGAAGGCGTGCATACGAGTACGGTGGCTTCGAGATCCTTAAGCAACATCACCTGACGTTCGGTATTTCCCGAACTTGCGGGAATGATCGCCGCACCGAGTTTCTCACAACCCTGATGCATGCCGAGCGCGCCGGTGAAAAGCCCGTATCCGAAGGACACCTGTACGATGTCGTCGCCGTTAACGCCCGCAGCGGCGGCAAGGCGCGCGCAGCAATCCGACCAGATCTCCATATCTTTATCGGTATAGCATACCACGGTGGGTTTGCCGCTCGTACCGCTCGAAGCGTGTATCCTCTTGAGTTTCGTCTTCGGTACGGCGAGCAGTCCGTAAGGATAATTGTCTCTCAGATCGCTTTTGACGGTAAAAGGAAGTTTCCTTATATCGTCCAAAGTGACGATGTCGTCGGGACTCACGCCCGCTTCGTCGTACTTTTTCTTGTAAAAAGGTACGTTGTCGTAAGCGTATCTGACGATCTTTTTAAGCCTTTCCAGTTGCAACGCACGCATCGCGTCCGTCGACATACATTCGTGTGCGGGATCGAATATCATAGTTTCTCTGTTTCTCCTTTATTCCTCGCGCCGCTTGCCTTCAGTTTCGGGAACGGCGCGCGACCTTATGATTCGTAGGTTATTTGTTGTTGCGGTTGTAGTTGATGAGGCAGCCGGCTTTGACGATCTCCTTCTCCTGGGGAGTGAGAGCGTCCACTGTGAGAGTTATCTCCGCGGTCTCCTTTCCTCTTATACGGATCGCTTTGATACTGCCTTCCTCTATCGCCGCGTAAGCGTCGCTCACGTAAACGATATCGTCCACTTCGAAATCGGATGCTTTGCCCGCATAGCGGAAAGGTATCATACCCCAGTTGATGAGATTACTGCGGTAACGCTTCGTGGCGTACTCGAGCGCGATGTTGGCTACGCCGCCCAATACTCTCTGACAGGAAGCCGCCTGTTCTCTCGCGCTTCCGTCTCCGGGCTTGTTGGCGAATATCACGCTACCGAGTTCGAGTTCGTCAGCCTCTGCGCCTGCGATCTCGGCGGCATATTCGTAGCCTGCGGGTATCTTACCTTTTTCCAATTCAAGCTCGTCTGCGTATACCGCTTTTGCCCTCTTGACGTATTCGGGGACCTTCCTCGAGAGCGCGAATTCGGCAAGTCTCAGAGGGTTGCTGCGATATGACGACGTCTCGCCCGAAGGTATAAGTTCGTCCGTGGTGGTCACGGGATCGTCTATAACGGCGCATACGCGCATAAGAAGTTTCTTCTTGAGCGCTATCATTGCGGGAATATCCGCGATATTGGGTCCGTAGACGAGTTCCGCGGCGGCGTTGGGCTTGCCGTAACCGTTATAAACGCGGCTCGCATACACTTTGGAGTCGTAATCGGCTTCGGGTATCGCATTGTCGTAATCGACGTCGAGAGCGGAAGTGAGTATTCCCCCGTTAGCCGCGGTAGCCGCTATGCTTCTCGCGTCCATAAGTGCCACGGAAGCGATCTGCTTCTCGTTGGGTTTAGACCCCTCTCTGTTCTCGAAATTTCTGGTCGTATGTCTTATCGAGAAACCGTTGTTGGCGGGAACGTCTCCTGCACCGAAGCAAGGTCCGCAGAAAGACGTCTTGACTATCGCGCCCGATTCGGTAAGATCCGCAAGCACTCCCTTTCTCGAAAGGTCGAGATATATCGGTTGAGAGCCGCAATACACGCTCATGCTGAGTTCGGAGCCTATTGCTTTACCTTTGAGGATACGCGAGGCTTCGAATATATTGTCGTACGTACCGCCCGCGCAACCGGCTATTATAGCCTGATCGACTCGTATCTTGCCGCCCGCGGTTATCTTATCGGTAAGCGTGAATTTATCGTTCTTGATGAGTTCGCGTCCCTTGAGTTCGCATTCGTGAAGTATTTCGTAAGGATTTGCGAGAAGTTCGCGCAGAGTATATACGTTGCTCGGATGGAAAGGAAGCGCGATCATAGGCTCCACTTTGCCGAGATCGATCTCGATAAGGCCGTCGTAATATGCGCCTTCGTCAGGCTTGAGTTCTCTGTAATCGTCTGCCCTTCCGCGTGCGGCAAGATATTTTTCCACTTCGCCGTCCGTAGTCCAGATGCTGCTGAGGCATGTGGTCTCGGTAGTCATTACGTCGATACCGTTACGGAATTCTATCGGAAGGTTCTTAACGCCGTCTCCCACGAATTCGAGCACTTTGTTCTTGACGAAGCCTTTGGCGAATACCGCTCCGATAAGGCAAAGCGCCACGTCCTGAGGACCTACGCCCTTACGGGGCGCGCCTTTGAGATTCACGGCGATCACGTCGGGATAGGTCACGTCGTAGGTTTTGCCGATTATCTGCTTGACAAGTTCCGGACCGCCCTCGCCTACCGCCATGGTGCCGAGCGCGCCGTAACGGGTATGAGAGTCGGAGCCGAGTATCATTTTGCCCACTCCCGCGAAATTCTCGCGCATGTAAGTATGTATCACGGCGTAGTGCGGCGGAACGTATATGCCGCCGTATTTCTTGGCGGCTGAAAGTCCGTACATGTGATCGTCCTCGTTGATAGTGCCGCCTACCGCGCAAAGGCTGTTGTGGCAGTTGGTCAGAACGTAAGGAACGGGGAATTTGTCGAGTCCTATCGCTTTCGCCGTCTGGATGATGCCGACGTAAGTGATGTCGTGCGAAGCTATGGCGTCGAATTTGATATGCAGCGTCTCGCCTTTTGCCGCTTTGCCTCCGTTATGCGCGGACAGCACCTTATACGCCATCGTCCCGGTGTACCCGTCCGCAGACGCGGATTCGGTAAATTTACCGGAAGCGTATTTCCAACCTTTGTCGTAAAGTTTGATCATTGCGTTCTCCGAAAAAATATAGATACAGTTATAATACTACTTAATTATATATAAAGCAAGCGTTACGCGCGCGTGCAGAAAAAAAGACGCCGGCAGGCGTCCCGACGAATATCGTCTTGCGTTATTCCGCTTTGTCGTCGTGATCGGTTTCGGCGGCAGTTTCCGTATCCGCCTCGGCTTTCTCCGCCGCTTTGCGCCGTTTGAAAACGGTGACTACGGAAAGTATGCTTTCGTCCAGTTCGGGTACGAGGCACTGTATCAATATCTCTTCTATTCCCGCAATGACGCCGAGCGCGCATATACTGTAAACGACTTCCTGAACGCAACCGTATTTCGCGGTAAGCGTGTAGAAGAAGGGATACAGATACAATATTATCATCGCTATCTT